>NZ_JAEQCE010000103.1:0-32341 GCF_020738665.1 Microcoleus sp. PH2017_08_TRC_O_A | reverse complement strand
CAAAATAATTTAGGAAGTGCTTACAGTGACAGAATCAAGTTCGATAGAGGAGAGAATATCGAACGGGCGATCGAATGTTATCAAGCTGCTTTACAAGTTTACACCCGCGATGCTTTGCCCCAATATTGGGCGACGACTCAAAATAATTTAGGAAATGCTTACAGTGACAGAATCAAGTTCGTTCGAGGAGAGAATATCGAACGGGCGATCGAATGTTATCAAGCTGCTTTACAAGTTCGGACTCGCGATGCTTTGCCCCAAGATTGGGCAATGACTCAAAATAATTTGGGAATTATTTACAGTGATCAAATATGGGTAAACAGAGGTGATAATTTAGAAAGGGCGATCGAATGTTATCAAGCTGCTTTACACAAAATAATTTAGGAAGTGCTTACAGTGACAGAATCAAGTTCGATAGAGGAGAGAATATCGAACGGGCGATCGAATGTTATCAAGCTGCTTTACAAGTTCGGACTCCTACCACCTTACCTCTTGACTGTCTGCAAACAGGGCGAAACTTAGGCGATTTAGCATTAGCAGTAAACTTGTGGGAAACCGCCATACTCGGCTACGAAAAAGCGATCGAAGCAGTCGAACAAAGCCGCGAGTGGATAGCCTCCGAAAACCGCAAACGAGAAATTATCGAAGAAAACCTCAACATCTACGAAAAAATGATGCAATCCTGCATCAATCACCAACAATATCACAAAGCAGTTCAAACAATCGAACGCAGCAAATCCCGCTACCTAGTCGAACTCTTCACCAACAGCGAAATCTATCCCAAAACAGCCACCCAAACCGAAAAACAGCAACTCCAAAACCTGCGCCGCCAAATCGCCTCCCTCCAACAATCCCCTCAACAACAACAAGATAATTTGGCAACAGCATTACAGCAACTAGAACAATACCTAGAAATCTTCAAACAGCGAGAACCAGAATTCAAACTAACTCAAAAAATCCAACCCATAGACATCCCCGAATTCCAACAAACCTTAGACACCGAAACCGCAATTATAGAATGGTACATCGGCGGGGGCGGGCACGCACCATCCACCGCCCCTACGGGGGGATTTGCATTCATCATCACCCACAACAACATAGAATTAGTCACATATACCACAACCGAAATAGCCGAATTAGAAACCTGGAAAAACAACTATCTCAACGAATACCGCGACAAAGCCAAACAAAAAATCTGGCAACAAACCTTATCCGCCAAACTGCAAAAACTCTCCGAAATCTTGCTGCTAGATGAGATAGTCGCCACAATTCCCAATCATTGCCGTCAACTAATATTAGTACCTCACCGCTACCTGCACTTATTCCCCCTCCACGCCCTACCATTCACATCACAAACCCGGTTCACTCAACAAACCGAATTTTGCGGAAACCTCCTAGACTGCTTCCCCAGCGGCGTGAAATACGCCCCCAGTTTGCAACTATTAGAACTCGTACAAAACCGCATCAAAACCCGCACATCTCCCGCCCCCGAACTTCAGCCATTATTTGCGATTCAGAATCCCACCGAAGATTTATCGAACGCCGATATGGAAGTACAAATCATCAAACAAAGATTCGACACCCATGATATCTTAATCAAACAACAAGCTACCAAAATCGCTTTCAACGAAAACCTCAAAAACCTCTCCAATGCTAGCTATATCCACTTTTCATGTCACGGAGTCTTTAACTTTGACTATCCGCTGCTGTCCCTTCTCGCCCTAGCCGATTCCATCGAGGAAAATAACGAGACAGATGCAGAAAGCCGCTATGTGACAATGCGAAGCGGGCGAAAAGCCATCCCCGAAAAATGCCTAACCTTGCGAGAAATATTTGCCGATTTAGAGTTAAGTAAGTGCAATCTCGTGACACTCTCCGCCTGCGAAACTGGGTTAACCAGTTCAACAGAAATGACTGATGAGTACATTGGTTTACCCAGCGGCTTCTTGTATGCTGGGAGTATGAATGTTGTGAGCACATTGTGGTCAGTCGATGATTTTGCGACGGCGATTTTAATGATAAAATTTTATCAGGAATTGCTACCGAAAGTTTCAGTCGCAGTCGCTTTGAACGCCGCCCAAAACTGGATGCGCGCCGTCACCAAGGAGGATTTTGGAGTTTGGGTGAAATCCTTAAATTTAGATAAAAAATCTGGGCAAAGTGTGGAACTGTGGTTAGTATCATCGCTAGAGGAACGGCCTTTTAGTCATCCCAAGTATTGGGCGGCATTCTGTGCTACTGGATATTAGGAAACAGGTTTTTCGATATCTGCGATGGGTGGGGGCGGGTTTATGAATTTGGGGATGGGATGATACAAATGTCGGCGAACCCGCCCCTACAAATTTGGGTATTCTTGATGTATGATTGTCTTACCCAATTCCGTAGGGGCGGGTTCACAAACCATCTTTGATTCCGACAAAAAAATCGCAAAAACCCGCCCCCACCCAACCAACCAACCCTGACATTTTATTAACGGAGAATTGTTTTATGGAACCCGAAAAAGTTATCATTGTCTTCTTCAAATGGTTGCGCGAAAATCCGAATATTTTCATGCCCACAGCATGGCAAGATTTACCGAAACTAGATACAGAAATAGCAGAATCAGCCGATGATGAATTATTCCCGATTGCTATGACTATCAGCAAGTGGTGTGCCCATCATGGATTGGGAGATACATTAAGAGAACAAGCGCGGAAAGATATCGACGATGCCGGCGAACCCACCCCAACCACACAGCAGATGTTAACCAATACTACTCAAACTCTGCGTCAAGACATTGAAGAAACTTACGAAAAACTTCAACAACTAGATGCACAGAAATCAGATAAAGACAATGACTCAAAATAGTAAAATCTATGCCCCTAACGTCTATCTATTTGCCTATCACCTCTGCAAACTGCCAGAAACAGAGTCGATTTCTCCTGGAGAATCAACCAAACTGTGGGAAAAGTGCAACGAGATATTGCAAACTAAATTAGCAGTTGGTAAAGCATTCAACGGCAGCTATTTACCCAAAAAAGATGAACCTCTCGGATGGCGAGTTGAACTAATTAACAAACAAGTTGTCGGCGGCCGAAATTCTCTCGCTTTTGCTAAGGATATTTCCTTTGACAACCAGCAAATAAATCTCAAAGGTTTCGCCCAACCGCTGCGGATTGATGACAGCTATGCTTTGGGTTTGCAAATTCGCGTCCCCGAAAAAGTTAACAATATTAAAACGCCCGCTGTCGATGTTACCATCTTCAAAGAATTTAATCCCGATAACTGCTTGCTGCCCGATTTTGTGCAAAGCTATTTCGGTCAAACTTTGCTGCTTACAGCTTGGCTGAGTGTCGAACAAAACCAGGCCGCGCGGGAAGATTCGCAGTTTCTAAAAGGTTTAGCCCAACAGTGTCTAGAAAAGTTAATTTCCGGTGACAATCTGCCGAATTTTTACCGTCAAGGCGAGTTATTCGGTAGCCCAATTTTAGAATACGGCGATCCCAATCGCCAAGATACTGAGTACCATATTATAGTCTGGTTTTTCAACAGTTCTGCAACTGAGGAAATCTGGGATGAGACGCGGTACAGCGATTTTGTCGAGTTATTTTTGTACCGCAATAAGATTATCCGCGCCTATCGCGATACCCGCAAACTTTACCGGGTGATTAGCGAGGAATACAAACAAATTGAACTCAATATCGACGCGACTTTTAAGTATTTGCGGCAAGACGAAGCCCAGCAGCGGCAATTGAAAGGTGCAGGCTTAAAGGAAGAGGAATTAGAACGCCTGGAACGTCAGACAATCGAGATGCCGCCGCGCGCTGTCAAGTATGCCCGGTTGCTGATGGATTTGGAATTTCGGCAAAATACGATCGCAATTAACGCCAAAAACTACCAAGATAAATTATATCAGATAAGTCTTGACTTAAAATCTCGGAAGAAATACAATGAAAGTGAGTGTGATTTAAGCTTTCTCGAATTATTCAGCAAAGAAACCTCGCCGCAGTTTCAAGCACAAATCAAAGGTGACTTAGGCTACTTCAGCCACGGCACCGGCTTGCTAGACAAAGCAATGGAAGCAATTCGAGGAGTTGTCGCCATTGAAGAAGCTTATCGCGATGCAAAATTAGAAGTCACGATTCAAGCAGTGGGCTTTGGTTTGGGAGTCGCCGGAGTAGTCGCTGGGAGTTCTCCTTATTTGATTAAACAAGACCCGCCGAATCAGGTAATTGCTTTGCCTTTCCTGAAGGTGGGAATTAATTCTTTTGTGTTGGTATTGTTGATTAGTATCGGCGCGGGAGTTGTGGTTTGGTCTTTGGTGATGTTGGGCGCAAATTTCAAGAATATTCGGGCTAAATTTAAATAAACCCGGCGGTTGAAACCGCGTCTACACAGACGAAACCTGCCTCCGCGGGTTGAAGATTTTACCTCTTCGTCCACGGAGGTGGACATCGTTTGTGTAGCCGCGATTTCCAATCGCCGTGAATTCTAATCGCCTTTAAAGTAATTTAATATTGAGGAACAGACGAATCTACTTCTTGACTCCAAGCAGTAATCCCGCCCTTAACATTAATTCCCTCAATTCCGGCTTCCTTCAAGATGCCCAAGGCCTTTGCAGAACGGCCGCCCATTTTGCAATGTGCAATCAAGCGATGTCCGTTCAACAATTCCTTGACCTTCGCAACACCTGCGCCGTGTTCGATATCCGGTAATGGAACCAAAACTGACCCAGGAATTTGAGCAATTTGATACTCGTTAGGATTGCGAACATCTAACAAGACAAAATCCTTGGCGCCGCTGTCGATTAATTTTTTAAGTTCGGTGACAGTCATCTCAGGAATTTTCTGTTGTTCTGCTTCCTCGGCTTTAGCTTGAGGAATGCCGCAGAATTGTTCGTAATCGATTAACTTGTCAATTACCGGACGTATTGGATTCGGTCGCAATTTCAACTGACGGAATGTCATATCTAAGGCGTTGTACAGCAACAATCTGCCGCTCAAAGTTGTACCTTGACCTAAGATGATTTTGATAGCTTCCGTGGCTTGAATGCAGCCAATTACCCCAGGTAAAACTCCTAGAACGCCGCCTTCGGCACAGGAAGGAACCATCCCAGGAGGCGGGGGTTCTGGGTACAAATCGCGGTAATTCGGGCCGCCTTCGTAGTTGAAAACTGTTGCT
The DNA here is from genome assembly GCF_020738665.1 of Microcoleus sp. PH2017_08_TRC_O_A. Taxonomy (NCBI): domain Bacteria; kingdom Bacillati; phylum Cyanobacteriota; class Cyanophyceae; order Oscillatoriales; family Microcoleaceae; genus Microcoleus; species Microcoleus sp. PH2017_08_TRC_O_A. Next base: position 27,181 of record NZ_JAEQCE010000103.1, on the reverse strand, counting down.
TGTCCTTCAAATCGGAAGATGGAACCGTAGACGTTGGGCTTGTTCAAAAGCACGGAAACGTCGTTCATTAAATAGCGAGTCGGAAAGTTGTCCGTACCATCGATAATGATATCGTAGGGAGTGGCAATGGCGATCGCATTTTCGGAACTAACGCGAGTCTCGTACAAATCAACTTGACAAAAAGGATTGATTTCTAAAATCCGATTTTTCGCCGAATCAATCTTCGGCTTCCCAACCCAAGAAGTGCCGTGAATTACTTGGCGCTGCAAATTGGAATGGTCTACAACATCAAAGTCTACAATCCCAATGCGGCCAACACCTGCGGCTGCTAAATACAGCAGCAGCGGCGAACCGAGTCCTCCCGTACCGACGCAGAGCACGCTGGCTGCTTTGAGACGCTTCTGCCCTTCCAATCCAACTTCTGGCAGGATGAGGTGGCGAGAGTAGCGTTCGTATTCTTGTTTGTTGAGCTGGATCTCGTCCAGATTAGGATTTAGCATGATATTCTGTTATACGCCGATTTTGAATTACATCCTATCTGAATCTTTCGCATTTTTACGTGTTTGTTATGTTTAGTAATTATTTCTTAATCTGAGTCGGTTCGATCGCGATAATTTCCTCTGCTTGAAAGTTGCCCTCTGCGTCAAGACTCCAACTGCGGAGGTCTTCTGAACTGCCTTGTCGCACGGACACTATGATGTAAGAGTATTTGGCCCATGCCATTTTGCGATCGCACTCCGAGGGCACTGCCGGACAATCCGGGTGAGAATGATATATGCCGATAATATCAAGAGTGCGATCGCGCCCGTGTTTCATCGCCCGCAACATATCTTCAGGCTTAATAGCATATCTGCGTCTTTCTGTCAATCCTGTTTGTTCGGGCCAATTCTCCTGGGCTTGGGCACTCCAAGCATTGTCAGCCGGCCAAACTTCTACTAAAGTTTTAATATCGTCAGTGATTGTACCTAACAATAAACCGCAGCATTCTTCTGGATAAGCGCTTTCGCCGTGGCTGCGGATTGATAATATTTGTTCGGGGGAAAGTGCGATATTTTGCATTTTCTTGTAGGCTTTTTTAAACGAACCGCGAAGACGCTAAGGACGCGAAGGAAGAGAGGAGAAGGGAAGGGAATTTTTTATATATAACTAATGTTAAATATGCCCGGTTTCTTTTCATAAATCTTGAGTTTATTAACGAATAATTTAGGAAGAAACCGGGTTGATAGCCCGTGCGTAAGTCTTTGGCTATTTAGCCCTAAATTGCTATTAAGTTGGAGTTTGTTGCAATTCTGGCCGTTCGTCTGGGACGATCGCATTTTCGACTGGACACACCTGCAAACAAATGCCGCAGTCTATGCAGGTATCGAAATCAATCCAAAACCAATCAGTACCTTTGACATTTTTGCCAGGGCCGGGATGAATGCAAGCAACTGGACAAGCGCCGACGCAATCAGCAACTCCTTCGCAGATATTTGTAACGATAGTGTGCGCCATGTTTCTATTTTAGATTTTAGATTTTAGATTTGGGATTTTGGATTAGACATTATATCATGTCTTTCTAACTAGAGCAGTACAATTGGTTCGTAGTGAGGACTTTAGTCCTCTAGTTTTTTGCGGACTGAAGTCCTCACGATCAAACTGGTTTGTAGTGAGGACTTTAGTCCTCTGGTTTTTTGCGGACTGAAGTCCTCACTACGAACCTGGTTAGAATTTGATTCTTTTGGTTTTTTGCGGACTGAAGTCCTCACTACGAACCGTTTTTATTGCTGGTAATTTGTTGGACACGATTTTAGGAATTACGTTTCAAACAAATCCTAGTTTACCTTTTCAATTGTTGGGACGCCTTCGGCATTTACCCAAGCAATTTGAGCGATTCTGCGATCGCGCGCGTAGTCCCTGGCTTCCTCTTCTGTCTCCCGACTCTCCAAATCTATCTCCACCCGCACTAGGGGAGTAGACTCTCGGAGTTGGCGGGCATAATCAAAGGCCGCCGCCGCTGCTTCCGGTGTTTGAGGCACTACCAACCATTCGCTAGCTGCTGTTTCTGTGGGCAATTGACCCTCTGTCAACAAAACTTGGTGCAAATCTTCAATATTCAGACAAAACCCGATGCCGGGGGAATTTTGCCCTTGCGGGTCGAACAGTCCTAGCAGTTGGTCGTACCGTCCGCCTTGTCCTAATACTCGCTGTCCGCTTTTGCTGCTGCTGACAACTTCAAACACTATTCCAGTGTAATAGTCAAAGGTTTGAATTAAACTCAAATCGAGGTGGATGTGAGATTTCAGATTGGGAATTTTTGCTTGACATTTTTCCAGCAGTTCGATCGCACTTTTGAGTTCATTTAACGCTGCTTGCTGCGGCACATCTAAATCCAGCTTCGCCACAATCTCCAATACATCTTCTGGCTTGCCGCGCAAGTCAAACAACAGCAGAGCTCTTTCTCGCAATTCGTCCGACAGCGGCAAAGTTTCCAAAGCTATGCGATCGAGATTGGCGATCGCGCCGCGCACTTTTTGGCGCACGTTTGGCCCAAACGGTTCTAGCAAAGTTGCAGTTAAGCCCGCTTCTCCCAGCACCAAATGCCAGTCATCAATTTCTAAGTTTTGCAAGCACTCAGACAGCAGCAGCAGCACTTCCGCATCCGCAACGCTCCCGCCCGCGCCCAGCAGTTCTACCCCCGCTTGATAGAACTCCTGTTGCCCGCCTGAACCCGTATCCGGGCCTTTGCGGAAGACATTGGCGTTGTAGTAGAGGCGCTGGGGCTGCCAATTTGTCCCGGACATCCGCATTGCAGCCGCGCGGGCGATGGATGCTGTCAATTCTGGCCGCAAGCCGAGTTCTCCATCTTCAGCGTCTTGGAGTTGAATTAAGGTCGATCGGTCGATCGCGCCCCCAGCCATCAACGTCTCCAGCCTCTCTAGAGTAGAAGTAATAATCCGGTGATAGCCCCAGCGGTGAAACACCTGCTGCAAGCGCCGTTCGATCGCAATTTTTTGAGCAACGTCAAGGGGCAATAAATCTCTTGCACCCGATGGGGGTTGGTGAACCATATCAATTTTAGATTTTAGACCTTAGATTCTATACCAATTTCACAAAAGAATGCCACTTCAGGCAAGTTCCCAACTCTCACCAGTCAATTATTCCCCATTCTTTAATTGAAAATCGTATTTGATTGGACTTAGAAGCTTGCCTTTAAGACACCTTGTTAAAGTCGAACGCCGCCACCCTAACATTCGACTTTAACAAATTAAAGTATCAACAATACGCTTGGGATCGGAAGACCGGGCGCTTGAAACCGCCGTATTATCTTTTCAACGATGATTCAAAACAGACAACTGAACAACTGACAACTGACAACTGACAACTTATCATTTTTTCTTCCCGCCAAACAAACTTGCAAAAAATCCCGGTTTCCCCTCACTTTTTTTATCCTTTGCGGAAGCTTGTTCCAGCTTTTTCTTAACCTCCAAAGCCGTCGGTTCTTCAGGATTTGATGCCAAAGCTTTTTGCACCTCAAGTTTTGCCATTGTGGCTTGATTTTGTTGAAAGTAACACATTGCTAACAAACCGTGAGCTTTGCTGTGTTTCGGTTCGCGCTTCAGGGCTTCTTTCAACTCCAAAGTTGCTTTGGCATAATTTTTGCTGTCCATGAATCCTTGGGCTCGGATGCAAGATTGATCGGCCAGCGAGTCTTTGAATGCTGGGACTCTGGGTGGCGGTGCGGCGGCAGGAGTTGCAGTCGCAGGAGTTGCGGCGGGAGTTGCTGCTGCTGGGGTTGCTGTTGCAGTTTGGTTTGTGGCTTTTGGGGGTGAACCGGCAGAAACCACACCGCCAAGGCGCTCTTTTCGCAGCAGGTAAACCATGTTCAGTTCGCTAATTTGATCGATCGCATCTTGGGTTTCTTGAACCGACTCGTACTGCTTGAGAGCGAGTTTGCCAACTGCTGTTTTATAAGCTTCTTCCAAATCTTTAGCGGTAGCTAACTCTTTGGCTGCTGCGCTTTCGACTTGCATTTTTGCTTGTTCTTTAGCAACGCGCTTGGCGATAGCTGCTAATAGCAGGTTGTATTCTTTGCGATCGCTTTCCTTAGAGAATTTGTTGTAGGCCGGATTGACCACTTTTGACAAAAATTGGTTGGCCCAATCTTTATCCGCTTGGTCTTCAAAAGAGCAAGTATCCGAATGCAAGCGGCGGGCGATTTTCATGTAGCGCTTGCGGATGTCGTTAAACTCTGCGTCTAGGGGAATTCCCAAAATTGCGTGCTGATCTGTAAAGTCGTACTTGAACAGCCCTTTTGTCATTTCAAAAGACATAACTTTTACTCTCGCTTTCCTGACTTTTGACTATTCTTTAATGTAGCTTGACTTCAGGGGTTGTGACCCCCGTACTATCCCTGAGTCCTTGCTGTCGAAGCGCTACCTCCAGGAAGATAAGGGCGGAACTGAAAGCAATGCACCGCTGAGTTCGGCGTGTATTTTGCCGTTTGTCGCCAAAACCCGACCCGAGCTCATCTCAAAGGCACCGCCGTCATAGGCTGTAACTTCACCTCCGGCTTCAGAAACGATAAGTACACCGGCTGCTACATCCCAAGGGGAGAGTCCCCGTTCCCAGTATCCGTCCAATCGCCCGCAGGCTGTATGTGCGAGGTCTAGGGCTGCCGAACCGCTGCGCCGCACGCCTTGGGTGAGGTGGGTGAGGTGACAGAATTCGGCATAGTTATTGTCTGCTGTTTCGCGCCGATCGTATGCAAAGCCGGTAACTAGCAAGCTGGTTCTCAATTCTAAACTTTGCGAAACGGCGATCGGCTTACGGTTGCAAGTTGCGCCCAATCCTTTACCAGCTCGAAACAATTCGTTATGTAAAGGGTCGTAAATTACGCCAATTTGTGGTATGCCGTCGATTAAAAGTCCGATCGACACAGCGTAAAAAGGATATTGGTGAGCGTAATTAGTTGTACCGTCCAAAGGGTCGATCGCCCACAGGTATTTGCTAGTTGCATCCCCTAATTTGCCCGATTCTTCAGCGAGGATGGCGTGTTCGGGTACGAAGCGGCCCAGAATTTCTAAGATGACGGCTTCAGAGGCTTTGTCGGCTTCTGTGACTAAATCGCCCGATCGGCCTTTTTCTTGAACATTTTCTAATTTGCCGCAGAAAGATTGCAGTACCGAACCAGCGGCGAGGGCTGCTTCGGTGGCTATTTCAAGGAAGTTTTGTAGTTGATTATCTGTCATTGGGAATTGGGAATTGGGAATTGGGAATTGGGAATTGCGAATTGGGAATTGCGAATTGCGAATTGGGAATTGCGAATTGGGAATTGCGAATTGGGAATTGCGAATTGGGAATTGGGAATTGGGAATTGCGAATTGCGAATTGCGAATTGCGAATTGCGAATTGCGAATTGGGAATTGCGAATTGCGAATTGCGAATTGGGAATGGGCAAAACAGGGAATTGGTAATTGCTTCCAATGATTGCCAACGAGAGCATCTCACTTTTGCAAAAAAGCAATTTATTGACAGTGCGAGCGTCCCCGCTCGCGTATTGTACAATACGCGAGCGGGGACGCTCGCACTATAAAATCAAAACAGAGATGCTCCCCTGTCAACTGTCAACTGTCAACTGTCAACTGTCAACTGTCAACTGTCAACTGTCAACTGTCAACTGTCAACTGCCAATTGCCAACTGTCAACTGCCAACTATTTCCGATTTTGCTGTCGGAATTCTGCGGGAGTTTGGCGCAATGCTCGTTCTGGATTCCACAGGCCTTTACCCATGAGTCTCGCCCATTCTTGAGCGTTGACGAGTCGTTGTTGATATTTGGTATTGCGCGATCGCACGGAGACCAAAACGTAACCTTCTTTGACTAGCAGTTCGTTGAGCAAAATTTTATCTTGCCACAAATAGGCTAGTTTGCGATCGAACTGGTCTTTCTGTTCGATGTCTGATTCTAACAATACCTCTTTCCCCCCAATTAGCTGTTCTAATCTTTGTTTCGCTGCTTCTCCCCAAGGCTGCTGTTTTAAATCGGGTGCATCAATCCCAATCAGCCTGATTTGCTCTAATAAGGCAATTTTGTCGGCTGTACTGATAACTTCGATTGTTTGGCCGCTGATAGCCCTTTCTACTTTGGCGATCGTACCTTGGGGCATTTCTGGTTTTTCGCAGCTAGCTAACAACACGCAAAGGGCGATCGCAAATAACCGATAAAGCAGCATTGGGAATAGGGAATGGGGAATGGGGCATTGGGAATTGGGAATTGGGAATGGGGAATTGGGAATTGGGAAGCTATTTTGCATTTAAATTGTGTATCAAAAATCAATTAAACTCTTTTGTGGGGTGGGCTTCTAGCCCGCCCCCAACAAGCAATTCAAAGGCGCAACAGCTTACCAAATTTGCTCTCATTCTTCATCCAACGGCAAACCGACTTTCACTTTACCCTTACCGAAATAGCGGCCGAATTGCAATTCGTACACTTCATCTTCGTCTTGCGTCTCTACCTCAATATTGGAACGCGGATAGCAGACGCACAGCAGCGCATAACCCTCTTTTTGCAGTTCCACAGAAAGTCCCATTGCTTCAGGCTGGTGCAGTTGTCCCGACTTGACGCGCACCGCACAGGCTGTACAAGCGCCGTTACGGCACGAAAACGGCAATTCCACGCCTTGATTTTCAGCACTTTGCAGGATGTACCTGTCTTCGGGTACTCGCACAGTGTGGCGATCGCCCGTTTGTCTGTTATGAATTTTAATTGTGTAGGAGCGAGTCATCAAAATTATGGGTAGAAACCCCGTCCTAAAAGGACGGCTTTGCGTTTTTGAATTTACTATCGCCTTGGGATTGGTTGACTTGGTGTACTTTTGTATTGCACTTTGGGCGGGACAATTACCGCTTCAAATTTTCCAATCCTGTACGCATAGTAATTCGCTCAATTGAGCCTCCCTTTCGGGGTAATGTTAGCTTCGCCAATGTTTTTAGAGCTTGTTCGGCTAGTGGCACTGTTTCAGTGACCTTAAAACTGTTTAACCACTAGCGACAGAGCAAGAGACTAGCTTCGCATCTCGAGGTGTCGTGGCTCAAAAAACGTAGTCAGTTAAGACTTAGGCTGGTCAGAACGGCTTGTTTGATTTCTCTTCCAAGCCTCATGCCGTCGCGGCTGAGGTTCCTAACAGGGATTTTAGATTTTAGATTTTAGATTGGACTTGGGCGACAAAATCCTTGATATGAATGGGTTTGCGACACAGGGCAGGATAATTTTACTCGCCCGTTTGACACCCTACCCACATTAAACAACAAATTTATGCCGTTACCCCTTCCCAAATCAGATTTGTTCTGCTAAGATAGTTTAGCTGTGGCTGAATGAATTCATTTAGCCCTGGAGAGGTGGCCGAGCGGTTGAAGGCGCACGCCTGGAAAGTGTGTTTAGGGCAACTTAACGAGGGTTCGAATCCCTCCCTCTCCGTTACACAGGCTGTTTAGGCAAAAACAACAGCTTGCAAAAAATCTCTTGTATGAGATAAATACTTTAATTCGATCGCCCCTGAGTTTTTTTTGATAAAAGCCTGGGGCGATCGCTTTTATATTTTTGAGTGTAAATTACAATCTATTTGAGCATTTTAGGTGCAGGCTAGAAGCCTTCAGCGCCAGAAAGTTCAGTATTTGTGGAACGGGCTTCTAGCCCGTTGCTAACTAAAATCAAGTATTTGTGGAACGGGCTTCTAGCCCGTTGCTAACTAAAATAAAATAGCTGTGGAACGGGCTTCTAGCCCGTTGCTATAGCCCTTCTCAGATAGATGAGGTATGACTGACAGCTTATATAACCACTAAACGTATTGGGCCCAAGCCCAACTACATACCTCATCTTTTTGAGAAAGGCTATAACTAAAATAAAATAGCTGTGGAACGGGCTTCTAGCCCGGTGCTAAAATTAGTGCAAAATATCAGTGCGATCGAACTTAGCACCGCTGAGATTTGCCCCTGTAAACGAAGTACCCTCAGCATTTGCAATCTCTCGAACAATAGCAGAGAAAGAGACAAAGGAAAACCAAAAATACAGCAGCGGCAGCAAGGCGAAACACGTACCCAAAAACAGTTTCTGAGTGCTCAGAAAAGCGCTAGCCGTTGCAGAAAACAAAAAAGCTCCTCCGTAAGTTGCAACACTTCGGGCAGCTACGATCGCAATTTTAGCAAATTGATGCCGCATCCGGGAACTCACAAAAAACATTAACACACCGCCGATCGCCATTCCAGCAAGAGCAGCCTGAGAATTATTCTTAGTTGCAGTCCCAGCATAGAAAAATCCCAACAAAGCCCCTGATAGAATAGCAGAAATTGTTCCCGCCAATCTACCCACTTTTGACGTTGGTGGCTGTGTGCGGGCGATCGCCCCAGCGATACCAGCAGCGCCCAAAACCCCGTACAGCAACAGCACAAAAGGCCAACTGCGAGAACCCGGTACCTGTCCTTGGGTTCCCAAAATCAGTCTAGTCAGAACATCGCCCACAATCACACAAATCGCGATCGCCCCAGCACTCAAAACAGCAAACTGTCGCCCCGAAAGCCCGATTTTGGCACCAATAAAATTCGCCCCTTCCAACTGAGCATTTCTGAAATTGCAGCCACGAACATCCGCACCCCCGAAATCAGCACCGTTAAGAACTTGTCCCCGGAACGATCGATTACACAAAACTTGATTGCTAAAATTATTGACATCCGAATAATTCATACTTCCCTACTCTTCCCTCTCTTAGGAATGAGAATTAAATAACTTACAATTGGATGGTTCGTGGGATGGGCGTCCCGTCCCGGAAAGACGGGCGGGACGCCCATCCCACTTTCAAGAGTGTAAATTATTTAATTTGCGATCCTTATCTTCCTTCGCATCCTTTGCGTCTTCGCGGTTCGTTAAAAAATCTCCGTCACAAAATGAAACTAACCAATCCGCTCAAAATCAAACAAATCTCTCATATTATCGGTTTCGGAATCTTGCTCGCACCAATACTAATCTATAACATTCCCTACTTTTCGCGTCCAGCACAAACAAACGAAGTGCGATCGCTATTTCAAGGAATCGCCTACCGACGGGAATTTCGCTCAAATCCGCGTCCCGCCATCATTCACACTGTTAGCATCGACCTCAAAGCGCCAGGAATTGGAATTTTTGTCACACCCGGAACCGCCACACCCGATTTAACCGAAACCAACGCCCGCATCGCTACTGAATTCCTGAAAGAATTTAAATTGCAATTAGCAGTCAACGCCAATTTCTTTTATCCCTGCGTTGAGGAAGCACCTTGGAATTATTATCCCCGCAGTGGCGATCGAGTAAATAACGTCGGACACGCCATTTCCAAAGGCCAAGCTTACTCTCAACCAGAATCACACTTTCCCGCCCTTTGTTTTGACACCAACAACCGCGCCCAAATAATCGAAAACGGCACTTGTCCTCAGGGAACAGCCTATGGAGTTGCGGGAGATACTGTACTGGTGAAAAATGGCAAAGCCCTAGCACAAAACCCGGAAAAAAGCAAGGATGATAAACCTTATCCGCGAACAGTTGTGGCGATCGATAAAACAGGCGAAAAATTGTGGTTCATTCTCGCAGACGGCAAGCAGAGGATGTACAGTGAAGGGCTGAAGTTGAGCGAAATAACAGAGATTTCGATGCAGTTAGGAGCCGATACAGTCCTAAATTTGGATGGCGGCGGATCGGTAACTTTGGCAGTAGCATCGCCCTCAGGAGCAAAACTGTTGAATGCTCCGATTCAGAACAAAATTCCCATGCAGCAGCGTCCAATTTCCAATCATTTAGGGTTTTACGCGCGGGAAAATTAGGGTTGCAAACAGCCGCGCAGGAACTTGGTAGCATCAACAGATGTTGGTTCGGATGAGTGAAATTGTTACAAATCTTCATCGGCGAGATAACGGCCTGCATCGTCAGCAGCCTGAATGAGTTAGATTTCGGCGCGAGAGTGCGAATTTTCCCAGGCTGCTAAGCTGACTATTCGGGCTTTCGGGATTAATTCTTTGGCTTTTTCGCTTAATTGTAGAGTCATACACAAATGGGTAGTCGGTAATGAGAGAAAAATGGCTGATTAGAATTGTACGATAATTGCGATCGGCATCACTGCCAATCAACATAAATCTGGACTAGCTTAATTGAATATTGTTTAAATTTTGACTTTAATGCAAAAATTACTAGGACAGCGACAACAAAAAAAGACACCCAAGAGCAAGTTTCAATTTGTGCAGGATAAAAATATACTCATAGCATCATTAATAATTCCTGCGATACACTTCGGTCTTTGCAAAATATACCTATTAATCTCATCCGAGAATGGAACAGTAGCAATTTGGCCGTCAGCAGGTCTTTTTTTGGCAGCTTTCCTCCTGCTGGATTGGCGGATTTTACCTGTTCTATTTATCAGCGATTTGATGGTAAAATATATGATGTTTTTCCCACAAGACTTGCTGGTAAGTAGTTTAACTGCTTTTGGGAATATCGTCGATCTGCTAGTAGCAAGTTTTCTAATTAATCGCTTCGTAAAATACCGAAATTTACTAGATAGATCCCAGGATGTTTTCAGATTTTTTGTGCTGCAATTACCCAGCCCTATCGTCAACAGCACTCTCGCGGCTACCGTACTGTGCGTGCAAGGCATTAGCCCCTGGAGTGCTTACCCAGAAGTTTGGCGGAGTTGGTTTACCTCAATCATTGCTGGTACGCTGATTGTGACGCCAGCAATTTTGACCTGGGCTCAGCAACCCAGGCAGTCCGAAAAACTCCGGCCTCCGCAGATTGCAGAATTTGGACTTTTGCTACTGTTGCTGGTTGTCATCAGCAAAATCGCCTTTTGGCAACAGTATCCCCTCGAATACATGATGATTCCGCTGCTGATTTGGTCGGCATTTCGATTCACATCGCGGGAATCGACTTTGCTGGTGGTGATTGTTTCGGCGATCGCAGTTTTTGGAACATCCCACGGTTTGGGTTCCTTTGTCAGATCTTCCCTCAACGAATCGCTGTTTCTGCTGCAATCTTTTATCGGTGTTGTAGCCGTTACCACCTTTGTTTTATCTGCGGTAATTAACGAAAATAAACAAGCAGCAGCCAAGCTCAAAAAACTGAATAATGAGTTAGAACAGCGAGTAGAAGAACGCACAGCTCAACTACAAGAAGCCAAAGAAGTGGCTGACGCGGCCAACCAATCGAAAAGCGACTTTCTCGCCAATATGAGCCACGAACTCCGCACTCCCCTCAACGGGATTTTGGGCTACGCTCAAATCATGAACCGTTCCCAATCTTGGGGAGAAAAAGAGCGTAATGGCGTGAACATTATTTACCAGTGTGGCTCCCATCTTTTGACACTGATTAATGATATTCTCGATCTCTCCAAAATTGAAGCAGGCAAATTAGATTTGCATCCGAAAGTTTTTCATTTTCCCTCTTTCTTGCAAAGCATTGTTGAGATTGTTCGCATCCGCACCGAACAAAAACAAATTGATTTGATTTATCTCCCAGATGCTGAACTTCCCCAAGGCGTAGAAGCCGATGAAAAACGCTTGCGTCAGGTGTTAATTAATTTACTGGGAAATGCCGTCAAATTTACAGATAAAGGCAGCGTAACTTTCAAGATAGAAGTAATAAAACCCGAGTTTTTATCACCTGCGGAATCTGCAATCGAAAATCCCAAATCCCAAATTCAACATCGACTGATTCGCTTCCAAATAGAAGATACAGGCGTCGGCATGACTCCCGATTCTCTGTCAAAAATATTTACACCTTTTGAGCAAGTAGGAGATAGCAACCGCAAAACAGAAGGCACCGGACTCGGACTGGCAATTAGCACCGAGATTGTCAATTTAATGAACAGTAAAATTGAAGTTTATAGTGATTTTGGCAGCGGCAGCACCTTCGCTTTTACTGTCAATTTTCCCTTAGCTGCTGACTGGGCAAATGCAGCCGCAGCCGCTACTGGGAAGAAGATTGTGGGCTATCATGGAACTCAGAAAACAATTCTGATCGTCGATGACAACTGGCAGAACCGTTCCGTGATTGTTTGCCTCCTGGAACCAATTGGTTTTGCAGTAGTCGAAGCTGAAAATGGCGAGGATGGCTTAGCAAAAGCAGCTCAAATAAAACCGGATTTAATCATCGCTGATTTGTGGATGCCTGTGATGGACGGCTTTGAAATGCTGCGGCTGTTGCGGAGTTCAGAAGCATTAAAAAACGTGCCTGCTGTCGTCTCGTCTGCTTCTGTCTATGAAATGGACATCCAAAAAAGTTTGGATGCTGGGGGCGATGATTTTCTGCCGAAGCCGGTGCAAATTGAGGAATTATTTTCGATCGTGCAAAAGCATTTGCAAATTGAATGGAAGTATCAGGAGACAGCCTCAATTGAATCTGCTGGCGAACAATTAGCACCAAAACCTATATTTAATTCACCTCAGGCAACTTTAGCCATGACAATTCCTGCACCGGAAGAATTAGCTTTGTTGCTGAAATTAGCCCAGCAGGGTCGCTTGAAAAAACTTACTGAAGAAGTTAAGCGCATCGAACAACTCGACAAGAGTTATACTCAATTTATGCAGCCAATTCTGCAATTGGCAAAGAGCTTTCAATCGGACAAAATTGAAGATTTTCTCAACCAGCATATCAACTAACAGGAGAAAATATTTATGTCAGAAGCTGAGTTAATTTTAGTGGTAGATGATACGCCCGCCAATCTGGATGTCATCTCCGAGGCGTTGACGGATGCGGGTTATGAAGTTGCGATCGCGATTGACGGCGAACGAGCTCTCAAGCAAGTTCAGTATACGCTGCCGAGTTTAATTTTACTGGATGTGATGATGCCGGGAATTAACGGGTTTGAAACCTGCCGCCGCCTCAAAGCATCCGAGGCTACCAAGGACATTCCTGTGATGTTTATGACGGCTTTGTCGGATACAGCAGATAAGATTAAAGGATTTCAACTCGGTGCGGTTGATTATATCACTAAACCTTTTGAAGAAATGGAGGTATTGGCGCGTGTCAACACTCACATAAAACTTCGCAATCTCAATAAAGAATTAGAACAGCGAGTAGCCGATCGCACGGCGGAACTAACTGCTGCTTTGATACAAGTTAAGCAATCGCAGCTTCAGTTAATTCAGAGCGAAAAAATGTCGGCTTTGGGCAATTTAGTCGCTGGTGTCGCTCACGAAATCAACAATCCAGTGGGTTTTATTTATGGCAATATCAAGGAGTTAAATTTGGCGATCAAAGATATCTTTCGCCACTTGCAGCTTTATCAGCAAGAATGTCCAAATCCGGGTAAAGATATTGAAATCCACGCCGCAGATATTGATTTAGAATATGTGTTGAAAGATACAGCAAAGATGTTATCGTCAATGGAAGTGGGATGCGATCGCCTTCGCAACATCAGCACTTCCCTGCGAACCTTCTCCCGCGCCGATACGGCTGTGAAAGTCTCGGCTAACATCTGCGATGGGATTGACAGCACGCTGATGATTTTGCAGCACCGCCTGAAAGCTCAAGATACTCGTCCCGAAATTCAAGTTATCAAAAAATATGGAGAGATTCCCCCGATAAAATGCTATTTGGGACAACTAAATCAGGTATTTATGAATGTGATTTCAAATGCGATCGATGCTGTGAATGAGTGCAGTTACGGACGCAATTTTGCGGAAATTGCAGTGGCTTGTAATACAATTATTATTACTACAGAATTAACTCAAGACAGAGAAAGAGTGGTAATAAAAATTAAAGATAATGGTAAGGGTATTTCAGATGATGTAAAATCACACATTTTTGACCATTTGTTCACTACAAAATTAGTCGGGGAAGGGACGGGGTTGGGTTTGTCGATTAGTCGCCAGATAGTGGAAGAAATACACGGCGGTAGTTTGACTTGCTCTTCGGTGTTGGGTGAGGGGGCTCAATTTGCGATCGCACTGCCGATCGATTAATGCGATAATTTTAGAACGATCCCCCGCAGCCATTTGATTGTTCTTGATGTGCAGCCTGCTTTGTAAAACTTACTCAAACTTAACTAAATCGGTCGATCGCACAATTTTTACAAGCTCATCAACCGTACCTCTCTTGGGGTGGCGATTTGACCGAGGAAGCCCAGCAGTTTTTCCCGCGTCGGCGTTGCTGTGGAGTCGCCCTTAGGAAACAACGGAAGTTGTGAAGACTGGCGTTTTCGTAACCTTGAAAGACTATCTGGCTGCTGAGTTCGATTTGGTCGATCGCGCCCAACCCGTGACAGGTAGCTCAAATTTAGATAGTATTTTACAAGCTCAACTGTACTATCTGCGGTATCGTGCCGAAAAAAAACCGGGCCGGGGAATGTTGAAGCGGTTCTGCGGCGAGGAATCGACTAAGCGAGTATATTCACAGTTTTTTGTTAGATTGGGAACAGAAGCTGCCACAATTGGTATGTAACAAAAATTGATTTTAATAGAAACTTCAGCCACTATACTAATAAGTGTAGGTTGGCATGAGGAAAATGCCAATGGTCAAAAAAAATCGCAATGTAGTTAGTTCAAATCCAGAAAGCAAAGTCAAAGTCGGACTTTCGCTGACTCCTTCTAGTGCCGATCGATTGAACGCGATCGCTCGAAAGCTGGGAATATCAAGGTCGGAACTCCTAGAACGCTTGGCAAAAGGCGCTCTGGATATTTCTAAAGACAAGAGTCAAGTTAGTGTCACTTGGAAAAAAGGTGAAGAAACTGCGGTCGATACCGCTGAGTTGGAAGGGGAAACAGCCGAAGAAAGCGACATTAATGACGCTATAACGGCAGAAACCCTATTGGACTCGGTAAGCGTACAGTCAAATCCCCTCGAAGCAAGTTACGAATCTTTACAGCAGCAGTTGAGCGAAGGCGAAAGTGCGATCGCCGAATTGCAGCAGCAATTAGCTGACAAGCAAAATCTCGAAGGTCAATTGCAGGAAACTGTATCGAAGTCAAGTTACGAATCTTTACAGCAGCAGTTGAGCGAACGCGAAAGTGCGATCGCCGAATTGCAGCAGCAATTAGCTGACAAGCAAACTCTCGAAGCTCAATTGCAGGAAACTGTATCGAAGTCAAGTTACGAATCTTTGCAGCATCAATTGGGCGAAAAAGAACATTGGGCTAACGAATTGCAGCAGCAACTAGCCTCCAAGTCGAGCGATTTGGAATCTTAACATTGGGCTAACGAATTGCAGCAGCAACTAGCCTCCAAGTCGAGCGATTTGGAATCTTTGCAGCATCAATTGGGCGAAAAAGAACATTGGGCTAACGGATTGCAGCAGCAACTAGCCTCCAAGTCGAGCGATTTGGAATCTTTGCAGCATCAATTCGCCGAAAAAGAACATTGCGCCAACGAATTGCAGCAGCAACTAGCCTCCAAATCGAGCGATTTGGAATCTTTGCAGCATCAATTGGGCGAAAAAGAACATTGGGCTAACGAATTGCAGCAGCAACTAGCCTCCAAATCTAGCGATTTGGAATCTTTGCAGCATCAATTGGGCGAAAAAGAAAGTGCGATCGCATCTTTACAGCAGCAATTCGCTACCGAAAAGCAAAATCTCGAAAGCCAATTGCAGGAAACTGTATCGAAGTCAAGTTACGAAGCTTTGCAGCAGGAGTTAGCAGAAAAGTCAAGTGCGATCGGCAACTTGCAAGTTCAACTCACCGAGTTCCACTCTCTAAAAGATCAATTAAGCCAAAGTGCTGCGAAACAGCTAAATTACGAGGCTTTGCAGCAAGAGTCTCAAGAACAGCTAAAAACAATCAAAGCTTTACGGGAACAGCTAGTTCAAATGCAAGCTGTGGCTGGGATTGGCGAAGCTTATCTCAACAAGTGGCGCCGTCCCTGATTTTCTCATCAGCACGCCACAGTCTAACGTTTCGGGTGCGCCCGGAGCACTTTACCCCTAAAACGTCCTCTAAACTCGGCCTCCTTCCTCTTGTAGCGATAGATTTGAACCTGTCGCTACAAGAGCTTTTTATGGCCAAATATGACCATAATATTAAGAAATATTACAATAAATAAATTATGATGACCGATCGCACGCCTCAAAGCAAATCCAGTGCAACAGACAGCAAGGGCCGCGTCACAGTAATTGGGGCCGGCATCGGCGGGCTGACAGCAGCAGCCTTGCTCGCCCATAGAGGATACAAAGTATTAGTATTAGATCAGGCGATCGTCCCCGGAGGATGCGCTTCCACCTTCAAACGCAAAGGCTTTACCTTCGATGTCGGCGCCACGCAGGTTGCAGGATTGGAACCCGGAGGCATTCACCACCGAATTTTCTCAGAATTAAACATCGAACTTCCCCCCGCCACACCCTGCGATCCCGCTTGTGCGGTATTTTTGCCGGGAGAAACGACACCGATTAGCGTGTGGCGAGATCCGCAAAAATGGCAGTCAGAAAGACAAAAACAATTCCCCGGAAGCGAACCTTTTTGGCAATTATTATCTACATTGTTCCAAGCTAGCTGGAAATTTCAAGGGCGCGATCCAGTTTTACCGCCCAGAAACTTCTGGGATTTCTGGCAATTAATTCAAGCAGTTCGCCCCGATACTTTAATTACTTTGCCTTTCACTTTTATGACGGTGGGAGATGCTTTGCGCTTGTGCGGTTTGGGCGACAATTTGCGCTTGAGAACTTTTCTGGATTTGCAGTTAAAATTGTATTCCCAAGTTGATACCGAAGAAACGGCGCTGCTGTACGCGGCGACGGCTTTAGGAGTTTCCCAAGAGCCGCAGGGATTGTATCATTTACAAGGAAGTATGCAGGTGTTGAGCGATCGCCTGGTAAGTGCGATCGAGCTTTACGGCGGCAAAGTTTTGTTGCGGCATACAGTCGAAAGTATTGTCACCACTAACGGCCAAGCCACCGGCACAGTGATTCGCAATCAAAAAACAGGCGAAGTTTGGACAGAAATTTGCGATCGCATTGTTGCCAACGTCACCGCGCAAAATCTAGTTAAATTGATGTCAAGCGAGCCTGTTTTAGAAACTTTAACAGATAATTCCGAGACCACAAACCAACTGCCAAATCAAATGGCAGGCTACAAACATCGAGTTGATAAATTGCCGCCCGCATCCGGCGCATTTGTGATATATTTGGGAGTGCATGAAAGCGCAATTCCGGCAAATTGTCCGCCGCATCTTCAGTTTCTCTACGACTACGACGGCGAGATTGGTGAGAATAATTCGTTATTTGTTTCCGTCAGTCATGCGGGCGATGGCCGAGCACCGCAGGGAATGGCGACAATTATCGCTTCGTCTTTTACTGATACTCGAATGTGGTGGAATTCCGCTGATTATGAAGGATTGAAGCAAAAATACGCTGAAGGTGCGATCGCCCGTTTGAGCGAATATTTCAATTTGACACCCGAAAAAATTGTACATCAAGAATCAGCAACACCTCGCACCTTTGCCCGCTACACAGCGAGAGATAAAGGCGTTGTAGGCGGCATCGGCCAGCGAATACCAACCTTCGGCCCTTTCGGATTTGCCAACCGCACGCCAATTAAAAACCTCTGGTTAGTCGGCGACTCCACCCATCCCGGAGAAGGAACCGCCGGTGTTTCCTATTCTGCTTTAACTGTCGTGCGGCAGATGGAGGCGGAGTTTTGATCGCAGATCAGAGGGCGGTTGAAACCGCGTCTACACGAACGAAGATCTGATCAGACGGCGGTTGAAACCGCGTCTACACAAACAATGTCCGCCTCCGCGGACTCAAGAAAAAGACGGCGGTTCAAACCGCCGAATCTTGAACCCGCGGAGGCGGGTTTTGTCTGTATAGACGCGGTTTCAACCGCCGAGTTTTCTAGACTCTATGACTACTTGATAGAAATCTTTGCGCCCACAGCTTCAAGCTGCTTCTTCAATTCTTCAGCAGCTTCCTTAGCAATAGCTTCCTTAACTGCCTTAGGTGCGGCTTCTACCAAGTCTTTCGCTTCCTTCAGACCCAAACCGGTAATTGCGCGGACTTCCTTCAGAATTGCGATTTTCTTGTCAGCAGGAACTTCTTCCAACATGACAGTAAACTCAGTTTGTACTTCTACTTCTTCAGCAGCAGCAGCAGGGCCGCCCATCATCATCATGCCGCCTACAGGAGCAGCAGCGCTAACGCCAAAAGCTTCTTCAATTTGCTTGACCAATTCAGAAGCTTCGAGCAAGCTCAGAGTCTTCAGTTTTTCTAAGATTTCGTCGGTTGCAGTAGACATTTTTTGAACTCCTAGTTCGATTTGATTAATTGTCAGTTGTCAGTTGTCAGTTGTCAGTTGTGATTTTCTAGTTCGAGATTTCTCAATTCAAAACTCACAATTCAAAACTCAAAACTATCTAAGCAGATACGCTTTCTGCTTCTGCTGGTGCTTCTGCTTCTGCTGGTGCTTCTGCTGCATCGCCGTCTTTTTCAGCATAAGCTTTGAGACCGCGTGCGATCGAAGTAGGAACTTGATTGATACCCACAGCCAACTTGGTTGCGACACCGTTGATAGCGCCAGCAATTTGAGCCATGAGTTGTTCCTTCGACGGCAGATCCGCTAATGCCTTAACATCATCTTGTTTCAGCACCCGTCCTTCCATCACGCCGCCGCGAACTTCAGTCTTCTTGGAAGCTTTTTGGAATTCTTGGTAAGCCTTAATCGCGCCGCCAATATCTTCTTGCACGAACATAAATGCCGACGTACCTGTCAGCAATTCCTGTATCGGCTGCCATGTTTCATTGCCTTCAACAGCAATTCGCATTAGCGTGTTTTTTGCCACTTGGCAACTGCTGCCTTTGGGACGCAAACGCCGCCGCAAATCTGTGATTTCAGCAACAGTTAAGCCTTTGTAGTCGATCGCGATTACCAGTTGAGATTCGCTCAAGGTTTGCTTGAGGTCTGCAATAATCTCATTTTTTACTGCTAAACTTTTGCCCATACTAATTTCACCTCCTTTTAGGATCTCAAACTGCCAATCAAAAACCCCAACCTTATAGCCGGGGCAGAGAATTAAAAATTAAGAATTAGGAATTAAAAGATAGAACTTTTTAATTGATTTTCTTGAGTTTTTATTTCTTCAGCCTCGGCAGGAAATTAAGCACTCGGCACCTGCGGTCTTCAGCTTATTGATTTTTGATTAGGCTATCACCATCCGGCAGACATTAGCAAGGGTATGCAGCAAATCTCGTGAGAGATTTACACAGACAGCCGAAGCTGTCTTTTACTTTCTGCCTTCGGCTTAATTCTTGCTAAGCAGCATCAAGTTTGGTATCGCGCAGAGCACTGATATCGACTTCGATCGATGGGCCCATAGTTGCGGATACGTACAAACTGCGCCAGTAGCGACCTTTCGCACCAGAAGGACGGTTGCGGTCAACAGTTTCTTGCAAAGCATGAAGGTTGACCAGCAAATCTTCCGCTGAGAAAGCTGCCTTGCCAAACATAACATGAACGATGCCTGTGCGATCGGCACGGAATTCTAGTTTACCACCTTTGAATTCGTCGATCGCCCGAGCAATGTCAGTCGTCACTGTGCCGCCTTTTGGAGAAGGCATCAAGCCGCGCGGGCCCAACAACCGACCCAATTTTGCCACCAACGGCATCACATCTGGAGTAGCAATCAGACAATCGAAGTCCATCATGCCCTTTTGAATTTCCTCGATCAACTCTTCAGAACCAGCAATATCTGCGCCGGCATTCAGAGCTTCTTTAACTTTTTCGCCCTTAGCAATCACCGCAATTCTGACTACTTGACCAGTTCCTTTTGGCAGCGATACAGTTGTCCGCAACTGTTGGTCAGTATATTTCGGGTCAATTCCCAAACGGATGTGAGCTTCAGCAGATTCGCCAAACTTAGCGGTTGCTGTTTCTTTCAAAAGTTGCAGAGCTTCCAGCGGTAGGTAAGGTCTCTCTTCAACTTTCTTTTGAAGTTCTTGCAATCTTCGCGATACTTTCTTTGCCATTGTTATTTTTTGGGGTTAGTAGATTTGAGATGTGAGATTTTAGATTTAAGAATTGAGCCGTTTCGGTCATTTCAAATCTAAAACATTTGCGATTCCTAGCGAAGCTTTGCTTCTCCCCCTGAATCGACTTGCGATTTCGGATTTTCGATTTTAGATTTTCGATTGAACTTATCAGCCGATCGTTGCCAATCTAAAATTTTTCCGATTCTGACGATTGATTGCTGCCAACTGCCAACTGCTTTCGGAGTCAACTGACAACTGTCAACTGTCAACTGTCAACTGTCAACTGACTTTAATCAGCGATCGCCACGCCCATGTTTTTAGCTGTTCCCGCTACAATTTTCATAGCAGCTTCAACATCATTAGCATTAAGGTCAGGCATCTTAGTTTCAGCGATTTCTCGCAACTGAGCCTGTGTGATTGTCCCTACTTGCTTGCGATTAGGTTCACCCGAACCCTTAGCAATACCAGCAGCCTTTTGAATCAAAACCGAAGCCGGGGGGGTTTTGAGAATAAACGTAAAACTGCGGTCTTCAAAAACCGAAATTTCTACCGGAACCACGAGACCTGCTTGGTCTGCGGTTCTAGCATTGTACTCCTTGCAAAACATCATAATATTGACGCCGTGCTGACCCAAGGCTGGGCCGATAGGAGGAGCTGGGTTGGCTTTTCCCGCTGTAATCGCCAACTTAATTACTGCAACAACTTTCTTTGCCATTAGTTAGTTCTGTTTCTGAACCTGATTGAACTCTAATTCTACAGGCGTATCGCGCCCAAAAATCGAGAGTAAAACTTTGAGCTTGTTCCGTTCCGGGCTAACTTCAATCACATCACCTTCAAAATCCTTAAACGGCCCGGAAAGTACCACAACGTGGTCTCCTGTCGCCATCGATACTTTGACAACTGGTTCTGATTCCTGAGCGTTTCTGAAGATCCGTTCTACTTCCGAATGACTCAGAGGTAGCGGTTTGACGTGACCCCTGCCGCGCCCGTAGCGGCGTTTTTGCTCTGCCCCGACAAAATTAATTACATTCGGGGTATTTTTAATCACCTGCCACGTATCCTCGTCCATATACATACGGATGAGTACGTAGCCGGGGAAAATTTTCTCATCTGACTGGCGCCGGGAACCGTCTTTGCCGACTTTGATCGCTGGAGTTTGCGGAATTTCGACTTGAACGATACGATCGGCAACATCCAAAGTTTGAATCCGCTGATCCAAGTTTGCCTTCACGCGCTTCTCGCAGCCTGAGGCTACCTGAACAGCATACCAGCGAGCCTGAATCTCCGGCACATCTGGCGATGCTGCCTGTCCCGTCGTTTCTGTGGAATAATCAGATTCTTCTGATGCAAAAGTCATGGCCCAAACACCTTTCCTGCGCCCCAGTTAAAGAAGTTATCCACCAAATAGATCAGGCTTGCTGAGAGGATTACCATCAAAAGCACGGCCAAAGACTCGCTAATTAGCTGCTGGCGGCTCGGCCAGACCACTTTGTCGAGTTCTTCTCTAGTTTCCTTAAAAAAACCCGCAGGATCGAACCCAGGCGCAGTCATTTCTTGAGTTTCTTGAGCTTCGTCTTTTTTCGCCACGATCGAATCCCCCTTCCGATTTCAGATTTTAGATTTCAGATTTTAGATTTTGTGAGTGGCTCGCGGCTATCTGATTTTTTGACACTAACCACTTACGCCCAAGTCCAAAATCTCAAATCCAAAGCCAGCACTTTTTTACAAGCTCAACCCATCTAACGGTGTATGTGCCGATCGCCCTCAAAGGCGATCGAGAAGCAACACCGAGCATTTGTTGATGGCCTTTGTTGCGAACCGCCCACAAAAATTAATTCTACCCGAAAGTCTGCGGTTTCGGCTGTTTCCAGCCAATTATCCGGGCGCTTTCGGGCAGAATTAAAATTTTGGTGATTCAGCGCGCCCTGGAGGACTTGAACCCCCGACATCAGGTTTTGGAGACCTGCGTTCTACCAACTGAACTAAGAGCGCACAGGTGAGGTTGCTGAAATTCGCTTAACCTCTAGATTTCTATTTTAACACAGTGCGCTCGGAAATGGGAAACTTTTTTTTGAATTTTTCAATTTCCCATTTTCTGTCTCTCCAAGAGGAAGCTGGGTGCATTCCTACAGGGAGCGATCGAACCGCTGTTTGACGCGAGTAGCTTTGCCGACGCGATCGCGCAGGTAGTAAAGTTTTGCTCTACGGACTTTACCGCGGCGCATGACTTGAACAGTAGCGATGCGGGGCGAGTGAATCAAAAACACCCGTTCCACGCCGACGCCTTGAAACACGCGGCGCACAGTGATTGTTTCATTAATGCCGCCGTTACGCATGGCAATCACAGTCCCTTCGTAGGGTTGAACCCGTTCTTTCGCGCCCTCTTTAATTCTCACGCCGACGCGCACGGTGTCGCCTACGTAAATTTCTGGTAGAACTTTGCTTAGTTCTACCTTGACTCTATTTATTTCTTCCGTCTCGATCGAACGGATTATTTCTGCTGCGCCTTTCATAAAATTTTCCAAAACTCACAATCCCCTATCATATATCGAACTGCCAGTTTTATCTCAAAAAACTTCTATGTTAAATACTTCCTTGGTCGTATTTCTGCAACTCGGGGCGATCGCGATACTAGCTTTGTACGTCGCCGCCAACTTGGGGGCTAACGATGTCGCGAACTCGATGGGGACATCGGTAGGATCGAAGGCGCTCACGCTGCGGCAAGCAATAATTGTTGCAGGCATACTAGAGTTTGCTGGTGCCGTGCTGTTCGGGCAAGGAGTTTCCGAAACTCTAGCAACAGGAGTTGTGAATGCAGAAGTGTTCGCAGACAAACCGCAGGTATTTTTGATCGGGATGGTGTCAGTGCTAGCAGCTTGTGGCTTGTGGCTGCAAATTGCTACCAGTCTAGGTTTGCCAGTTTCTTCGTCTCATGCGGTGGTAGGTGCGATCGCAGGTTTTAGCTGGGTAGCAGCGGGAATTCATGCGGTTGATTGGCCGACTATCGGCAGGATTTCGTTAACTTGGGTGGCGACACCTTTTGCCAGCGGTGCTTTAGCTGCACTATTTTATAGTGGGGTGAAGCATTGGATTCTCGATCGCCCCGATCCTTTATTTCAACTGCGCGAGTGGATACCTTGGCTGAGTGCGGCGCTGCTGAGTGTATTTGGGATAATTGTATTGCCGTCTGTTGTGGATGTGGCTTTGGTGCAGACAGGCGCGATCGACTTCGCGCGCGATCGACTTGGCTGGAATCTGCCAATTCACGATATTGCGATTGCTATCGGGAGTATTGCTGCGATCGGGCTTTCCCTCAATAGCTGGAAAAAGTTAGAGAAAGAAGGTTCGGCAGCGAGCAATGTGCGGGATGTAACAGATAGAAAGAATAAGCAAGAGGAAATATTCTCCCCATCTCCCACTCTCCCCCTCTCCCCATCTCCCACTCTCCCTCACTCTTCCATCGAGCAACAGATGGCGAGATTTCAAGTGCTGAGCGCTTGTTTTGTGGCATTTGCACACGGTTCCAACGACGTAGGGAATGCCGTTGCGCCTTTAGCTGCGATCGCCTACATCCAGCGCACAGGCTCCTTTCCCCTAGAAGATTTTAACGTTCCCCTGTGGATTTTAGTCCTCGGAGGCGCAGGAATCGTCATCGGTTTAGCCATTTGGGGTCAAAAAGTGATCGCTACAGTCGGGGAAAACATCATCCAACTGCAACCCAGCGGCGGATTTTGCGCGGAATTAGCCACAGCTACCACAGTATTATTAGCATCTCGCTTGGGTTTGCCGGTTTCCACATCCCACGCTTTAGTGGGTGCAGTTGTGGGAGTCGGGCTGATTAAAGGTTGGAAATCGGTACGCTGGAAAACTTTGCAGTCAATTGGTTCGGCTTGGGTGGTGACAATCCCGATCGCCGCCGGTTTGGGTGCTAGCATTTTCAGCATCGCCCAATGGATTTTAGTTAAATGAACGCGATAGGTGTGTATAGCCTTTCAAGCGAAAGATGAAGTACGACTGGGCATAGGGCATAGGGCATAGGGCATAGGCATCCGTGGGCATACCTCACTTTTTTGAGAACCGCGATAATTTCCTTCTCCAAACAATGCTTTAGCTGTCAAGCCAGCACTTCCATACAGGGCTTTCTCAACTGAATCTCAGTGCTGTTACTAAATTGTATAAAGTGTTTTACGGTGAGTATTAGTCTAGAAACCACAGGCGTTGCTGGGCAAATGATGCCGGAAAAATAAACACTTCGGCTTAGTCTGAAATATTCAGGCTTTGGCGATCGCTTTTCATTCAGTTAACAGTTGATGGTTGATGGTTGAAAAAGAAAATCAGTTGATAGTTGATAGTTGATAGTTGACAAAGGAAGTCAGAAGATTGGAGTAATGAATCGTCTGATTTTAAGCTCTTCCGATCGCGCTTGGGGCTTTAAACCAAATTCTTATCGTAAAGCAATTGTCAGAATTTTTAGATGCCAGATCTGTTGCCCTTGGAGAATGGGATGTGTTAGTTTTTTGATGAGACAGGTTGCTTTTGAGGGTGCGATCGCCTCTTCAAACTTTGGCGATCGCAAGATCGGAAATTTTAATATCAAAAATCCGGGTGCAAGAGTGTGTGAGAGACTTGGGCCCAGAAACCCGGTTTCTAGCCATTTAATGCTCAAATTATGCCTTTAGGGGTGAGGAGTCTCGGCCCTACCCTCAACTTTAGTTGTCGGGGAAGAGGTTATCCGGCTGGCGAGGCGGGTGAGTTAGAGGCGAGAATTACCCGGAGCAATCGGTGCAGAGGTCAAGCTGTAGTATGATTTCTAATTGCACAAAGTGTTCTTGGGGCGATTAAGAGCGGGATAGCTTCGCTTCACGCAATTTTCTAACATTTCTAGCTCAGCGACTACCATAGATTCAACAGCGTCCGCAATCTTTGAGACCAACTCACTAGAACTTGCGACCTGATGCAGCCAAAATACTTAAGAACACTCTCTCGTGCAGTTTAAATTAGAGGTTATAGGCTAATGGCGAACCGGAACAGATACTCGCCAAAAGGCGACGCAGGGGATGCACAATCAGCAGAACAAGTCCTCAACTCAGTGATGCAGGAACTGGACGCTTTGCATGAAAATGTCAAAGGTCAGTTAAACCAGGACATTACTCGGCTGCAAACTGAAAAAAATCACCTGATTGAAGATATTGAAGGCCTCCGGGAGCAATATCGCAAATTGCAGTCTCAGCAAATGGAATCTCTGTCTGGGCGATACATTCAGCAGCAGCAATTGTGGCTGAAGCAGTTGGCTCAAGTTTTGGCTCACAATTTGCAGGATTTGTTGGTGCAGCGGTTCAACGAACTCAGCGCTAACTCGGGCCATTCTCTCAGCAGCCCAATTCCCAGCGGCGAATTCCCCATACCCATGCCCCCTAGCAACTATGACGAACGGGCCTCGGAGTTATTGGCGGCGCTCGATGAACGGATAGATCGCAGTTTCCAGATGCTAGAACAAGATTTGAGCAGCTATGAAAGCGAGCTATCCATGCGGCTCAACAACATGAAAACCCTCGAACTCCAAGGGGAAGAACTGCTACAAAATCTCGTCAACCGCATTCGGGAAGAACTCGTAGAAGAAGAATATCTTGACAATCCTTTCGACGCTCAAGATTCCTATCCCGAGGAAGCAACTAATTCTATCCGCCCGCAAGTTTTGCCGCCAACACCTGCGGATGCGCCGCGGCAAGCCTTTCCACAGCCTTCAGCAGCGCCTGCGGCAGTCGCAACAGCCACTTCTCAAGTGCAAGCAGGTTTGATTCTGGCTTTGTCTTCGGCGGTGGTATTGTCGCTGTTTAATGTTTGTTTGAGAATTCTAATTAAAAGCAGAAATCCTCGGATGATTTTTGGCGTGTTTGAGCTTGATGGGGTGGTGACTCGGGGTTTTGGAAATTCTCTGTTGATTTTGTTGATGCGGCTGATCGTGGTGATGGCTTTGATGCCAGTATTGGCAACATTTCTGTATCCTTCTGTCTGGAAAGATCTTAAACGGTTTTTCTACTCGCGCGATCTATCTTTGTGGAGCAAGGTTTTAGGAAGCGCATTTTTTCTGTTTTTGTCTCAGGTTTTGATTTATTTGGCGATCGGCAATATTCCGGCGGGGATTGCTATTACAATTTTCTTTATTTACCCGATCGTCACCGTACTGGGTTCTTGGTTCTTGTTTGGCGCTCGTCCGAGTACGATCGGCTTTTTGGCGATGTTGGGGATTACCGCAGGTCTGATTTTAGTTGGATCGCCGAGTTTTGCTGCGCCAGCTCCTGGCGGTGGCAATGTCGAGGTAGGAGTCGCCGCTGCACTGGCTTCTGGGATTACCTTTGCAGGTTACGTATTGCTAACTCAAATGGCCGCCGGCAAACTGCACCCGATTCCTTTTAGTTTAGTTAATTTCGGCGCGATTTTTGTATTTTCGTCCCTGAGTTTGTGGGTACCGCTGTCAGAGAATCTGGCTCCGAAAATCGACCAAAATGTTTGGCCTGGTTTGATTGTGGGAGGCGTTGTTTTAGGCGTACTGACACTATTTAGCTATCTTTTGAACAATTTTGCCATCCGGTTCGCGGGGGCTGCCTTAGCGTCAGTAATTGGCACTTTGGGCCCGGCGATGACAGCACTCTTCGGGTTTATAATTATCAATGAAAAGTTGCAGCCTGTAGCAATTCTCGGCATGGCTGTGGTGACATTGAGCGTGGCTGCGATGAGTGTAGAACGCATGGTAGCTCCTCAGAAAAAGGCTACTTAAGTTCAGTTGACAGTTGATAGTTGACAAAGGAAGGAAGAGGATTGGAGTAATGAATCGTCTGATTTTAATTTCTCCCTACAAGGAAGAGCCTTTAAACCAATTCTTTCTGGTAAAAACTGCTGTTGGTAGTGAGGACTTTAGTCCTAGGATTTTGAGGAATAAATTCCTCACTACGAACTTGTTTTATAAAGTGTTTGTAGCGGGGAATGCGAGTCATCCCATTTTGATTACTAATTAGGGCTTGCTGAAAAAGTCAGAAAACAGCATTTAGAAAGATGAGTGAATTTGAGATCGCCTCGACAATATAAGTTTTATCAATCTTGTTCTGGCGAAACATAGCTTTTACCAATAATTTAAGCCAAAAAACATCAAAAAAGGTTTTTGTTATGAAATAGACAGAAAAAAAGCCAAAAAGCCTGCCGTACCCTGGCAGAAAGATTCATCACCAGA
>NZ_JAEQCE010000102.1:0-20087 GCF_020738665.1 Microcoleus sp. PH2017_08_TRC_O_A | reverse complement strand
GGGTTAAAGATTTTATTTGATAATTTTCCATCTCCGAATACCTTCTTCGTCCACGGAGGTGGACATCGTTTGTGTAGCCGCGATTTCCAATCGCCGGGGGGCTATAAGAAATCATCTTCAGAATTTCCTCAGAATTGAGCGTTAGCCTAAAAATAGAACGATCGCCCGATTCAATCGATCGAGGAAATATCCCATGAAAACAGATTACCTCATCGTCGGTAGTGGTTTATCAGCATTGGTTTTTGGAGCCTTGATGGCCAACTCCGGCAAAATCGTGCACATCCTGGAAGCTCACGAGCATCCCGGAGGCTTTGGCCACACCTTTACAATGGCCAAAAAATACACGTTTAATGCCCAATTCCACTACGTTTGGGACTGCGGCGAAGGACATACAGTCGATCGAGTTCTCAAAAAACTCAATCTCGATCGCGATGTCACCTTTGAGCGCTACGATCCGAATGGCTTCGACCACATGAGAATGCCTGGGTACGCCCTCGATATTCCCTCGGAAGCAGAGGAATTGATCCGGCGATTGTCGGCGCTGTTTCCCGAAGCGGGCGAGAGAATTCGCAAATTCGTCAACGAAGTCGAAAAAACTGGCGAAGGACTCAGAAAACTCGCTCCTCCCGTCAAACCAATTGAATTGCTCAAAAATTTCGGTGACGTATTCTGCGCCGTCCAACACCTCAATAGCACGCTTCAGGATGTTTTTGATAAATTCCAACTCCCCCAAGGCGCCCAAACTTTATTAGCCCTGCAATGGCCGGACTTTTTGCTACCTCCTAACCAGTTGTCTTTCTATGCTTGGATTGCTTTGTTTCGAGGCTATCAAGAAGGTGCATTTTATCCGACGCAGCATTTTGAAGATGTCATCAATTCTTTAGTTAAAGTCATTGAATCCAACGGCGGGAAAGTTTTACTAAACCATGAAGTCACGAATTTCCGGCTGACAGATAGAACTGTCACGGGAGTTGAAGCGATGGATTTGACAACGCATCAAACCCATGAATTCACGGGCGACACGGTGATTTGCAACCTCGACCCCAAAAGAGCAGCCAAGATGATTGGTCAGGAACTGTTCTCAAAAACAGTGCGGCGGAAACTTGATTATGAGTATTCTGCATCCAACTACATGGTGTACTGCGTTGTCAAAGATATCGACCTGCGAGACTACGGATTTGGCAAGTGGAATACGTTTCATTCCGAACATTTGGATCTGAATGAAGCTTTTGCTCAAATGTATGACAAAAATGATTTTTCTCGTCCGAGTTTTGCGATTACAACGCCGACTTTACTCACCGAAGCGCGGCGGGATTGTCCCGAAGATTGTCAAATTGTAGAATTTCTGACTGTGGCAAACTACAGTTATTTTAAACAACTTTGGGAGACCGACCGCAAAGCTTACAGGCAGAAAAAACAAGAGATTCTCGACTCAATTTTAGACGTAGTTGAAAAACACTATGTTCCCGATTTCCGCAAACACATGATTTTTCATATTACCGGAAGTCCTACCACTAACGAGCGCTTCTGTTGGTGTCCTAACGGCAATTCCTACGGTTCTACCCTGACGCCGAAAAACATGGGAGTCGATCGGCTAAATCACGAAACATCCCTCAACAATTTCTATTTTTGCAACGCATCCTCGGGCTATCCAGGCTTTGCACCGACATTTTGGACGGGGGCGCTGCTTTATCAACGTTTGTCCGGCGATGCGATTTTAGGCTAAGAGAAATTCGTTACTCGGCGATGGAAATCGCTAGTTGTGAAACGAAGTCTGCCTCCGCAGACTAAGAAATAAAAAGGGCATTACATCCAACCAGCCAGAAAACTAGAAACAGCTTCTAGTCCCTCCGTTATCAAAAGGAGTTAGGTAGGGCAGTTTATTGTCATCAGACAAATTAGGTACGTAGTTGCGCTTGAGCGCTCTTTCCTAATATTTATAAGGAGCGCTGAAGCGCAACTACATACCTTCTTTTTTTAAGCTCTTAAGCATTCGATGATTAATGTTCCACTCTATCAATTTAGGAGAGAACCATGAGAATTGCAATTGTTGGGGGCGGAGCTAGCGGTATGGCTACAGCCTACTGGCTCAACAAACAGGGACACCACGTCACTGTGTTGGAAAGTCAGCCGATTTTAGGCGGACACATTCGGACGCTCAATAAAAATGTTTTGCCCAATCAATCTGAGTGCAATGAAATATTAGAAAATGGGGTGCTAGAATTTCCCACTGTGTTTTACAATTTCGCGGCTTTAATGCAGGATCTAGGCGTTGAATTAGAACCCGTGCAGATTGGTTCATCGCTATTTTTTAAAGATGGCGGTCACTTTTTGTCAGCGGTTGCTATTCAAAAAAATTTTACGGGAATGCAACGCTTGATTGAGTATTTGCAACTCGACAGTCTCTATGCTCGTTCGGCTGGATTTCTGCTAAAAATGCGGTTTGCCAAACAGCACGATTTCTACGATATGCCACTTTCTCATAGTTTAAAAAAGTCGTGCGTCCGCAATGATTGGCTGAAGTTGCTGACGATGTACAGCTACTCGATACCGTTTGAATTGCTCGACGATTTTCCAGCGGAATTGGCGATGCCGGTGCTGCGCGAATATGCTTCGGTGAATTGGGTGAGGATTAAAGGGGGGGTCTATTCTTACATTGAAAAGATTCTGGAGCGGTATAAGGGTGATATCCTGCTGAATGTGGAGATTGCTAAGATTTTCAGAAGTGCTGGTGCTGTAAAAATTGTGCTGGCAAATGGGGAGACTCAGGAATTTGATAAGGTGGTGTTTGCGATGCCGCCAGACCAAGTGATGAGGCTGTTGGCTGACCCGACGGAGGCGGAAACGAAGCGGTTTGCGGCCTGGAAACCCAATTATGCCACGACTGTGCTGCATTCGGATACTTCGATGTACGATCGCTACGGTATTCGCAAGTTATCGGAATTCGATTTTTTCGAGACGGACAAGGGATGGGGCTACAATGCAAGCTTGAATCAGCTTTGCGGCATCACATCGCCGCGAGAGTACAGTTTAGCTTTTCATCTGGATGAATTGATTGCAAAAGAGCAAATTATTCACATTCAGAAACATCACACACCATTATATACAGTGGAGTCTTTCCGATATCGAGATGAAATTATCGAGACTAATGGCGAGAATCATACCTATCATGCGGGAGCTTATTTGGGAGATGGCTTGCACGAAGGAGCGATTACCTCTGCTTTGCGAGTCGCGAAATTAATCGGGTGAGTGGAACGTTGATGCTACAAACTCTAGGAAATAAAGTAATTTCCGACATTCTACACATGAGGAATTTATGGATATGCCTAAGAGTAGATGCTAGGAGTGCAAAACATAGTTTATAATCTACCAAAGATGATACGATACTAACAGCAAGTAAACTCGTGTCCGCTGAAAACACTGTAAAATAAGTTTGTAGTGGGTTAAGTCCTCAGAAAATGCTGAAGAATTAAGTCCTGACTACAAACTTATTCTATTAAGGCTAATTGACCGAACACGATATCGCACCTGTCTGTCGGGCAACTCCTTTTACTTGCAGTTAGGCAGAGGTTTCTATCGATGTTTTTTGAGTCAAAATTGAGGAATGATTATGTCAAAAGAAAGAAAAAGCAACAAAGAAGTCAAAAAGCCAAAAAAACAACCTGATGGTGTTGCTAAGCCGAAGGATGACAATAAAAATTTTGGTAGCAGGGACGGTCAGAAGGAGAGATAGCTGCCATTCTCGGGATGGCGATTAATTTTGTTTGATTGTCATTCCTCTCAAGTTTCAACCTATTTAAATATCCCGTTTTCGGCTCATCTGAAAACGGGTTTATTATTAAATCATATCCGCAGAGAATGCTCGCAATCATCAGATGGGTTTATCATGGTAATTTAGCCATAGGATATTATATTTAGGCTATATGGGCGGTTTTATTGTCGTCATACAATTTAGGTACGTAGTTGCGCTTCAGACCTATTTCCTAATATAAGCTAAGAACCTTTAATCTGAAGTACATAGTTGCGATGAAAGCGCTATTTCCTAATATAAGCTAAGAACCATTCATCTTAGGTACGTAGTTGCGCTTCAGCGCTCTTTATAGTATAAGCTAAGAACGCTTTCATCTGAGGTACGTAGTTGCGATGAAAGCGCTTTTCCCTAATATAAGCTAAGAACCTTTCATCTGAAGTACGTAGTTGCGATGAAAGCGCTATTTCCTAATATGAGCTAAGAGCGCTGAAGCGCAACTACATACCTTGGGGCAAGGGCGAGCCGACCTTTGAGCGATACTTTTGGTATGAGAATAAAACCACCCTACCTAATCCCTCACAGAGATATCTCAGTCACAGCAATATTACCGCCAAAACACACCTCAACATCAGTCCCCGGCGCTCGATCGCGATTTCCATACTCTCCCACATAATAAAAGTATTCTCCCTCTTGGCGGTAAACCACAGGCAGCGGCTGAGTTGAAGGGCGACAAAACACAATTTCCGGTTCCGCACTTCCCGGCGCTAAATGCGGAAAATTCACATTCCAGAAACACCCCGGCTTTGGTTCGCGATTCAGCAAATCGGCCAACACCCGCGATGTCCAGCGAGTCGCGACATCCCAGTCAATTTCCAGCGGCCTTTTAATTCTATGGGAAATTGCGATGCCAGGAATACCGTGCATAGCTGCTTCCCGCACCGCAGCAACTGTACCTGAAATGTACACGTCAACGCCCAAATTGCCGCCGGCGTTAATCCCGGAAAGTACCAAATCCGGTTTTGGACAAACGTGATTGAGAGCAATCCGCACGCAGTCTGCGGGTGTTCCTCCTACAGCATACTCGACGGACGATCGCCGATCGACATGAATCGGACTGTGAGCAGTCACCTGATGCCCGCAGCCCGAAAGTTGCCCTTGAGGGGCCACCATAATTGTCTTGCCCTCTACAGCCTGCAAAAGTGCCTGAATCCCCGGAGCATCAATGCCGTCGTCGTTGGTTAAAATTATCGTCATTGAAAATTTGTCCTAAATTTGACTATATCCGCAAAAATTGACCTAAAATTCCCAAACTCAAGGAAATGTCAACCTAGTTGTGGTAAAGTTTTGTGTCGATTGCTTTGCGTCAAAGCAATTTGCAAGTTCAGTTAAACGCGCTCACAGCTATGTTTTTGTTACCAATTCTACCCTTAGCTCAAGCAATCCCGAAACCTCCGAGTCAACAAGTCATCCAAATTCAGCGAGAAGTCCCGCTACCGGAAAACGAACTGGATTTACCACCACAACCGCAGACAACCGGCCCGCTGAAAACTGTGACGGTGCCCCAGCAAGTGCGCGTTTTGCCGGGAAAACTCGACAGCATCCCCGTTTTCAACAGTAACAGCCCGGAAGTTGTACAAACCGAAGGCATTTTGCTCTCCACATTTCCCGAGGAAGCCAAACAAGTACCTTCTGCACACTTAAACTTTGCCTTCAAAGGCCGATTTGACATCTTCGCCCACCACATCGCCAAAGCTAAAAATCGTGCCGAAACTCGCACCTTATTTCAAGGCATAATTGTCCACAATCCCAACTCGGAACCTGTTACTTTAAATATCCTGCAAGGAGCGACTTATTTAACTCGCCCGGATGCTTTGTTTGTCGATTTGCCGTCGTATTTAGAAAATCGATTTGGCACTGTGTTTGCGGGGCCTGGCAGCCGCATCACCAGCGATGTGCTGCGGGGGCACAGACAAGCCATTTTGCCGGCTTCCATCGAGATTCCGGGCAATCAGAGCCGAATGCTGATGAATTTGCCGATACCTGTGGGGACTGTGACGCCTGCTTCTAACGGGCGATCGACTTTAATGCGAGTGTCGAGCAGCAATTCGGTTTATGTTGCTAGTTTAGCGATGTTTGCTCCTCAAACTAAAGAAGGAGTCGAGCAATATCCGACTTTAGAACAGTGGGAAAATATTTTAAACACGAAAGGTTTAGCTGGGCCGAGAGATTTAGCACCAACTCCCAGAGGCGAAAATCCACTGCAAAAAATTTACGGGCGCGTTGCCGGAGTCGCTGAAGGTTCCGAGTGGAAAGCTCAAATTACTGACAATTCGAGAACCGATTATTTAACCGTTCCCAAGCGCGGCGAATCATTTTCCTATGCTTTGAGCACTACTGATACGGGTACTTTTGGGACTGGTCAAATTCAAAGCGCTAAAATGTTAGCTCGCTATCCAGATACTGCTTATTTTGCTCACGGTAATTACGGAATTCAATACAATTTAACTTTTCCGCTTTACAACAAATCTCGCGAGTCCCAATCTGTCAGCATTAGAATGCAAACACCGATTAAAGCAAATAAAGAATCGGCCGGACTTACGTTTTACGATCCTCCGGAAAATCGGATATTTTTTCGAGGTACGCTGCGGGTGATGTTTAATGATGATACGGGGAAGACTTTGACGCGCTACATTCACATTGTGCAGCGCCGGGGACAGCAGGGGGAAGCTTTGGTGAATGTGAATATGAAGCCGGGGGAACGCCGTTTGGTGCAGGTGGATTTCTTGTATCCGCCGGATGCGACGCCGCCGCAGGTTCTGACTGTGCGATCGAGTAATTAGTTGATGGTTGACAGTTGAATTGCGGGCAAATTTTAGTTATAGTGTGGCTTGAACACGATCGATTAATCGGATTTTGTTAACGATTGAATTTTGATAGATAGCTTGCGTTCGATCAGATATTCTGCACGATTAACCTGCAATAAACGTACAGTGACTCGACCGATCGCAGTTAGAGGTTGGATTGTACCATTTTCAGTTTGAATTTGAAAATGGTCTTCCCAGGAATCTTTTCGAGGATTGTAAAGTCGAACCACTTCACCTGTTTCTGGATCGATCGAGGCAATGTCGCTTCCTTTATTTTTGTTACA
Source organism: Microcoleus sp. PH2017_08_TRC_O_A (assembly GCF_020738665.1). Lineage (NCBI taxonomy): Bacteria > Bacillati > Cyanobacteriota > Cyanophyceae > Oscillatoriales > Microcoleaceae > Microcoleus > Microcoleus sp. PH2017_08_TRC_O_A. The sequence goes on along the minus strand of NZ_JAEQCE010000102.1, from coordinate 13,188 downwards.
AATTGAGCAAGACAAAGCCAGATTACTTTCAACTGTTTCGCCGCTGTGTTTTTCTGCAATGATATGGTCTATTTGGTGAGACGAAAGGGCGAGTGTTTCTGGAATTAAACAATATTCGCAGTATCCGTTGGCGCGATCGCATACCATTCGTCGCAGACTAGCTGAAACGTAGGTTTTACTCATGCTACCTCGCTCAGTTTCAGCAGGGCTTGTGCTTTGGCAATGCGTACTAAATGTTCGACAAATTCGTATTGTTGCCACAGGCGCTGCTCGATCGGCGTGAGTCCTTCCGTGCGGTTTTTCTCTAATAAAGTATCGATTTCAGCTTGAAGAGCATCGGATAAACGCAGGGCTAATATTTCTTGTGGCGATGGTAAACTTGCTATAAATTCTAAGATTTGCGTGAGTCCAGAAAATCCGCTTGAAGGATTAGCTTCGACTTCCCTCAATCCCAGCATCAAAATCTGTGGTAACTCATCTTTGAGAGGATCTAGCCGCAGTGCTAGTTCGTCGGGAATTTGAAGGGTAATTGTTGCCATTTTTTTTACTCACTGACGCTCTAATTTAATCCTAGCACAATAGACGACGGGAATTGTAATTATAATGATTATTAAGAAGATTTTGGGTATTCCTGAAGTATAAATGTCTGTTGGCTACCTTTAATATTTTGTTTCATCACCCGAAGTAGACGATTCTCCATCGGCTGTGTATCTTGAGTGAAAAAGTCGTGGAGTACCTGCACTTTACCTGCATAATCTCGATCGGCTTTACAAATTATAATTCCTGCGTGATTTGACATTGTAGAGTGGAGATTGATGAAATCTTTTAGTTACTCATTTTCAGCAAGCCACAGCTCGATTTCTTCTCGGTTGCGATCGTAATAGTTGGTCACCGCTTGCAAATCTTGAACGGTGAGTCCTGGATAATTATAGAGAAGTTCGGCTTCAGTTGCGCCCTGTTGTTGATAAGTAACAATCGTCCAGACGGGAATGCGGGTATCGCGAATTCGCGCTGCACCGCCACAAATTCCGGGAGTTTTGTGAATGGGATGCTGAAGGGTTTGGACGAATTTCAGGGCTTCTGCGAGCAAGTCATCAGGCAGTGTTTCAATGGTTTGGAGAAGTTGTTCTTTGATGGTCATAATCGATCGCCAAAATCTGATTGAATCGTAGCACAATAGAAATACGATCGCCCTTATTTGAGAAATGCAGCGTGCGATCGCCCGGCGAGACAAGGTAAAAGTGCGATCGCCCTTCCTGATTTGAGTCGCTTCACTGTACTATGCAGTTGAATAGCGCCAAAATTTTAGTTAGAGTTGTTGTCGAGGTCTAGATTTTGTATTGATAGTTTTGAAGGTAGCGGTACAGTTATTTGTAGGAAAACATCAATTGTTATTTGATTGTTTTCAAAAGTTATATTAGTTACGTTAAATTTAGTATTGTCAGATAAACTGTCTTTAACAGCAAATTTAGTAGGTGGCTTAGTTTTATATCCAGCATCCTCAAGCCATTCAGCAATATTTCTCCAGTTTTCGATCTTTGCACTGCCTTTACCCACCAGACTTTTAACGTACTTATATAAGGTAGCGCACAGGTCAGTTTCAACTCCTTTGGGGGTTTTTTGCAGCTTTTCTGCAATTTCAGAGGGACTATAACCGCAGAGTAGACCGCGAAGGTGTCGTTTTTCCATTGGGGTGAGGCGTTTTCCCTTGGCCGAGGCCAGGTCTGCGTAGAGGGTTTCTAAGTCCCAGTGTTTGGCGACTTGAGTAAATTGCTCGTCGGCTGGCGGCATAGACAGATGAGGTAAAAATTCCTGATGAAAGTCTAACATAATTACTGATGAGTGTTACGTAAAAGCTGAGGTTGGCTAGGTTATTATTGAGTATAGTCTGTAGCACGTATCTGAAATGAAGTACCAAGACCATACTATAGTTATGGGTAAAATTTCAGTAGTTCTGCTGGTTTTGGTATCTGGATGCAGTGGCTTTGAGAATACAAGTAACCCTAATAAGGTTTATTGTAACTATCCAGTAAGAATAATTTGGGGAATTGCTGTAATTCCAAAATGTACCTCTAATGGAAGCTATATCGATCTAAAAACAGGTCACGGTTATGACTCAAATGATTATCCAATAATAGTAAAATTCGGTCGCTCTCGCGTGCGTTTTAAAAATAATATCCTTGACTGGAAAACATCGTATTTTACGTCAAATGCTAGTCAGGTAGAATTGACATTTTCAGTAGAGCCGTAAACGATCGACGCTCAAACATCAAAAAACCCTGTTGTTACACTTTATTCAGTAAAAAACATGAAGGCATTATTTCGTAAGTCTATATCGGTTGTACTCACTATCGCAGTCCTAGCTTTGGCAACAGATTTAGTACAAGCTCAAAGGCGGCGGCCGCGTGGAACGGCTTCTTTAGGTGAGATGAATTGCCAGAAAATAACAGACAGAGCTTCTTATATCGCTATAAATCAAGATGTTCCTATAGGGCTGGAAATATTTAAAGCTGTTGCATATCTAGGAAACGGCCCTACTTATCTGGAGGAGAGTGGTCAAGTAGCTTGTAGGTTGGCTGCACAAGGAGAAAAGCCAAAATTTAGGACTTTGACTCTTGGTTTTGGTTTACCTGACAATAATGACAATTCTAAAGGAGCTTTAGTTCGCTTGTCAATTTACAAAGATGGAAACTTTTTTGAGTATCGAGATGTAACGGCAGGACAGAAATTGCTTTGGCCAATTAATGTCACCAACGTTCGTAGTATTGCTTTAGAAGCTGAGTGTAAAAGACGGTCATCAGGAAATTCTTGTCCCGCTCTTTACTTTTACCAAGACATTTTAGAGTAAGAAACTTATGAACCGCAGAAAATTTATTCAATACAGCGCATTAGGTAGCGCTTCATTTATTGTCAACTTGGGTTTACACAATCCCCAAAAAGCCGATGCTTTTTTATTCTTATTAGCTAATCCTCTGTTACGCCTTGTCTTGGGAGGATTGGGTAGAGGCGCTTTCTCGTTTTTCCAACAGCGAAATCAACAATGGTTTGACAAACGCTTAGAAGTGCAGTTAGCGCAACGCGAATTTCTGGAAAGACAGTTTACAAATGTGGCTGTTGCTGAAGTTAGGAGTCCTCAATATAGTGTAGTAGTAGGTTCTGAACGCCGCGAGTCTTTGGGCAAGAATGTTGTTCTCGCTTTTCCTCGAATAGAATACGATCGACCAACTATGTCAGCATTTTCTGGTGCAGCTTCTATTGGGATGTCTATTGCAGCAATGTATTTGCGAGAGAATCAGAGGTTGAGTTTGGATGAAGTGCAAGCATCTGTTTTGCCGCGACTGGGAGGAGGTGCTAGTTATTCTGATTGGCGGAATTGGGACTCGACTAGCTTTAGATATTATCCAAATAATTACTCAGATACTGGAGTTAGGATTCGCTACGATGCTGTTGAACCCCGTCGCGGCGGATTCGGAATAATTGAAGTTACAGTTGACGCCTATCGTCCGATCGTAATTCCACAAATTAGAGTCAATTATGCCTAGCTAATAGTTGCTATAAAATTCGATCGCCTATCCATCCCAAAACCCGATCGCCTCCCATTCACCAAAAGCAATCTTCCATGATTTAATTAAAATAGCGAACCCTTTTTCACTGGCATGGTCGGGTACTTTTGATAAAGTGGGAGACATAAGATGAACGTTACTCAATTAATAGAAACATTAAATGCTAATAAATTCATCCGCTCTGATGAAGAAGCAATGAATTTTGACTTCGCTTTAGCCGAACTTGCCCTACATCCTAATAGCGAATATTTGCCAGCACTCTATCTAGTTTTAGATGACAGATGCGAACAACATGAAGTCATGTATGGTCTGATTCATTTTCTGGAGTCTTTTGAGCTAAAAGACCAGTTGCAGGCGTTTATTGATAGCATAGACAGAATGATTGTGAATGCTAAAGAATGGACAATGATTCTACTTTATGGAATTCTCAATCAGGATTTAGGCCGGAGTTTATATGGCGAGATGTTACATTCTACCCATTCTCAAAATCGGGATTTATGTACAAATTTACTGCGCGAAATAGTTGCTAATGAATCCCCTCCTTTATCTTCCCATGCTGAGTCAGTTATTTCCGGCGCAACTGCGATCGACATTAATATTGATGAAATTCAGAGGGATCTATCGAGCTTTATTAAACTCATCCAAGAGGGTAATATATTGGTACTCTTGCAAGACGATCGACCAATAGCCGAAATTAAACCAATCAAATAAAGCCTCTCGCCATTAGATAGGAGCGATGAAGATGAATAACTATAGCAATTTTACAATCCACCTAGAAGAACCTAATGGCGAAAAATATGCTGATGCACCAGATGACTCATTAGGAGAACTTTCGCATTTTGAATTAGGGCTGAAACTATTTTGCTTTGAATGCGATCGCCCAGTTTCAATAGAAATCGGTGAACAAAAAATCAAACTTTTTTTAGACCCCGATATATGTATGCTCCTAGAAGATGAACTCCCCAAAAAACTCAGTGAGTTATCTCAAGGCAAACCCATCAAAATAGAATTTGTTGAAAGTGTGTGCCTTACTTTTGAATTGCAGCCCTTAACCAACGATAAAATTAGTTGTAATTTCAAAGAATTTGGATATTTATCTCCAAATCAGTTTACGCTAAAATCCAGAAATCAACAATTGGAACTGAATAAAAATCAAGTTATCACAGAGTTAAAGGGATTTGTTGAACAACTCATGGAAATGGCTCTAAATGGCGGCTATATCACCCCCGAAGAAAAGCAAGAATTCCTGATGCCACTCCGCGAAATTGCGCCTGCTTCGGCTATTTGTTAATTAAGTGCGATCGCCCTTAATCTCCAAAAGTGCGATCGCCCCAAAGTGAACTGTCAGTCAATCAAACACCGTTTCTCAAGAAAATTATCCTTGAGGATGCGGTAAATCAAACACCACTTCAAATCGGATGTTAGGCACTCGTTGCCGAAACAACACAGGACTTAGGCAGAACCCACCTATAGTGAAAGTAGGGGCAAACCCCCCGTGGTTGCCCCTGGATCGGTCTATGGTGCATCCAGGACTGAACAATGGCACAATAGGAGAAACTTCTAACAGATTGCAAGGCATGAGCGACAGCGAGCGGATTTCAGTGGTTTTGCCAACACAGGCTAAAAAGGAATTAGAAAAGTTGTGCGATATCGAAAAGCGATCGATCTCCAACTTTGTCTACCTTCTGATTCAAGATGCGATCGACCAAGCAAAAGCATCCGGCAAACTCAAATCAACAGATGGCTGAAACTAAAATTTTATTTAATGAATCTAACCGATGAAATTACAATCAATCAAATTCAACAAGCCCTAATTAGCCAAGAAGATGCAAAAAACTGGTTTCTAAGCTTCCCAACCCAAGGCCAGCAGGAAATATTGCAGCGGCTATCCTACATGACCATCCAAGCAGGGGCGCGAGAAGAAGATGTTTGCCTAGCTATTACTAAATCAAAACTTCGCACAACTTACACTCCTTGCGTATTGCTGAGCAAAGGGCGATTAAAAGAACAAATGGCAAAGCTTTTGAAACTGCCGTCCTCAGAATTTATCAAAACCTTTTTTCTATTAATCAGTTTATTAGCAATTGCTGATGCCCGCAGGTACGATAAATATTGTCAAGATGGCTGTAGCCACTGGTGGCATCGTGATTTGAGCGATCGCAAAGTTGTAGATGAAATTCGGTGCGTGTTTGAACAAAGTATTCTTGTTTGAGTTATAGTATGCTGTGACTCAAACAAAGAAACCGGGGTTTTTCCTGAATTTTGTGTACTTCATAAACCGGGAATCTGCTGTATGTATTTTCCCACTCATCTACTTAGTCTAAATCCCCCTTTCCCCCCAATCAGGGTAAAAGAGGGATTTAGGATAAGACTAAAGTGTCAAAGACTGAGGATTTGTCTCGATCAATTTCGCTAAATCCTGCAAGAAAGACGCAGCATCAGCACCGTAAATAATTCGGTGATCGCAAGTAATATTAACTTGCATTTGCCGCTTCACTCCCATCAAGCCTTCCTCGTTAGCTACGACTTGGGGCCGCGAAGAGCCGATCGCCAAAATCGAGCCTTGATTCGGCGGCAAAATCGCGTCAAACTTATCTACTCCATACATTCCCAAATTGGAAAGAGTAAAAGTTCCCGTGCTGTATTCGTCGGGTTTTAGCTGTTTGGCGCGGGCGCGATCGACTAAATCCTTCCAACTGCGGGAGAGAGAATATATGTCCAGGCGATCGGCATTTTGCAACACCGGCGTAATCAAACCGCCGCCGTCCATCGCCACCGCTACCGCCACATTAATATCAGCACGGTGTTGAATTCCCGACTCCACATAACAAGCATTCAGCAGAGGATGTTTTTGTAAAGTTACCGCTACTGCTTTTGCCAGCATAGCCGTCATCGTGACGCCTTTTGACTTAATTTGTTTGTAGAGTTTGTCGAGATTGTCAGTAGTAATTGTATAGCCGACGCGGAAACAGGGCACGCTCAAACTTGCTTCCATATTGCGAACCACCGCATTTTGCAGCGCATTCATCGGTACTCTGTTACCGGAAAGCGCTACCGCTGGGACTGGTGCGGGTGCGGGTTTGGCTGCTGCGGGTGCGGGTGCTGCGGGTGCGGGTGCTGCGGGGACTGTTACTGGTTGCTGAACCGGAGCTGGTTGGGCTTTACCGGCTGCTGCTTCCACATCTTCTGCAACAATCCGACCGTTGGGGCCGCTGCCTTTGATTGAATTTAAATCTACTTTAAACTCTTTGGCTAATTTGCGAGCGCGGGGAGAGACGATGCTGCGGCCGTTTTGGCGGCTGACGTTTTGCTGCAAACCCACTGATGCTGTAGCTGCGACAGGAACGGGGGCTGCGGCTGCTGGGGCTGCGGCTGCGGGGGCGCCGGCTCCTTGTTTCTGGGCGGCGGCGATTTCGGCTTCTGTTTCTGCGACTAGGGCGATCGCAGCTCCGACCGGAGCAACTTCGCCTGCTGGTACAATAATTATTGCTAGATAGCCTTCGTAGAAAGACTCGACATCCATGTCGGCTTTGTCAGATTCAACTACGACTACCGTTTCGCCCTTTTCTACTTTGTCCCCAGCGGATTTGACCCAGGAAACAATTTTGCCCTCTGTCATGGTAGAGCTTAGGGCTGGCATGAAAACTTCGCGAATCATCTGTAAAAATTCCTTGTGAGTTGGTAATTGGCGATCGGTATTTGGGAATTGATAATTGGCGATCGGCAATAGTTATTATTATGCCAGCCTCTAGTCCGAAGATGTGCGGCTATCAACTCAAAATTACCTACCAATTACCAATTATCAATTACCAATCACCAATTTCTAAGTTCTAAATATCACCTCGAATTTCTTCGACAATGCCGTCGCGGAGCAGAACTTCTATTTGCATTTTTTGAATCAAGTTTTCTCCCACCCCGACGGTGAACGTGCCGTCAATTTGACCTTGACTCACTTCTTGTTCGAGGTCTAGCACCTGCACTTGCTGAAGCTGTTGCAGGTTTTGGTTTTTCTGTTCTAGCAGTTCGCTCTTTCTTTGATTCACCTGCACTTGAATGTTTTCTATTTGCTGCATTACTTGCGGGCCGGGGGGTTGCAGGCTTTGCTTTTGGATTTCTGAAACCATCCGCTGCCCTTGCATTTCTAGCTGTTGTAGCTGAGAATCTATTTGATTGATTTGGGCTTGGAGTTGCTGTTGAGCTTCTTCTTTCCAGCGGGGAGTAACGACGACTTTTACGTTAATCGATCGCTTCAAGAGTAATTGTGGTTCCATAAATTTGTTGCTTGTCAATTGGGAATTAGGCATTAGTCAGAAGTGCGAGCGTCCCCGCTCGCGAACAACAGTCATCAGTCATTAGTCAATAGTTGGTAGACATTTCCTAATGACTCAGGACTCGGACTCGGGACTCGGGTGTTGGTGTCAACTGAACGTCAAACCTATTATCAGTCTTCTGTCTGGCGATTCAGGCCAGATCCCCCCTAGCCCCCCGATCGAAGGGGGGGATAAGAATCTTCTCTTTCGTCCCCCTTCTTAAGGGGGATTTAGGGGGATCTTGCCTCTGCTATAAACGAGAGATACAAAGGTTTTCAGGCGATTGTTGACACCAATGGGGACTCGGGTGTTGGGATAATTTTTGCTTTTCCATTCCCCAAGTCCAGCGAATATTTTCAAAACATCCCGTCAATCATATCGCGGTAGTGTTCCGTCACAACCGGGCGCTTAATTTTCAGGGTCTGAGTCAACATTCCATTTTCCATCGAAAATGGCTCCTGAATCAACCGGAACGGGCCAATGCGATCGTCCGCGCGGTATCCGGGGCGATTTTGCACCTCCCGGTTCAATTCTTGACGGAATAAGTCTTGAATTTTCTTGCTATTCCAGTCAATTTCGTGTATTGGCGGATTCTGAGTTTCTGCCCATTTCTGCACGGCTTCTGAATTGGGGACAATTAAGGCGCCGATCGATTTTTGGTCTTGACCTACTACCATAATTTGGTCGATGTAGGGGCTGCGGACGCAGGCATCTTCGATCGGCTGCGGTTCGATATTTTCGCCGTTGCTGAGGACGATCGTATCTTTGGCGCGCCCGGTCAAAACTAAGTCATTGCCCGGTGTCAGCCAACCCAAATCGCCGGTGTCAAACCAGCCTTCGGAGTCAATGGCTTTCGCGGTAGCTTGGGGATTGAGATAGTAGCCCTGCATGATTTGCGGCCCGCGTCCCAATACTAAACCGCGCTGGCCTGTTGGCAGTTGCTGTTTAGTTTCGGGGTCAACTATTTTAATTTCAGTATGGGCGATCGGCTGTCCGGCAGAACCTTTAAGATTGTGCCAAGGGCGGCGGACTGTTAAAACTGGAGATGTTTCAGTTAAACCGTATCCCACCAACAAACCGATATTCGCGATTTCAAAGAAATTGTCTAAATGCGCGGCCAAAGAACCGCCGCCGCTAATTGCCCACTTAAAACGCCCTCCCGTAGCTTCCCGGACTTTTTGATAAACCAGTTTTTCGGCGATCGCGTGTACGGGAGACAACAGAATACTTTTGATCCGGGCGATCAGTTTTTCCGAAGCAGAAGCAGGTTTCAAACTGAGAGTTAAACCTTGAAAAATGCGGCGGGCTTCAATGTATTGCTGGCTGGCAGATAACAGAAAATTAACCAATTTTTGTTTGTTGGGTGGCTGTTCCCTAAATTGCTTTTGTACAGCCTCGTAAATCGATTCCCAGATGCGCGGAACGCTCACCATGTACTGGGGCTTGCAACTTTTAAAGTCTTGTTTGAAATAGCGAATGCTGGTGTAAATTTGCGTGCATCCTTGGGAAAGCAGGAAGTATTCGACTGTGCGTTCGTAGGCGTGCCAACTGGGCAGGATGCTGAGGGCTGATTCGCCCGGTTCGGGTTGCAAAATTGTGCCGAAGGTGGTGAGTTGGTGCAGCAGGTTCCCGTGAGTCAGCATGACGCCTTTGGGTTTGCCGGTGGTGCCGCTGGTGTAGAGGAGAGTGGCGAGGGTTTGGTGGTTGTGGTTGGCGGGTTTGAAGGGGCGGTTAGCGCCTGTGGCCATGACTTGGGAAAATTTGACTGTGGTTAGCGTGGGGCTGGTTTCTGGTTCCTCGTCGGAGAGAAGGACGATAAGTTCGATCGGCAAATCGGGGAGGCGGGCTTGCAGTTTTTTGAGTAAGGCCAGGTTTTCGACTACTAAAGCGGTACTGCCGCTGTCTTGGATGATGTAGAGGAGTTCTTCGGGGTCGGCGGTGGCGCCTCGCACGGCGTTGGCGGCCCCAGCGGTCATGATACCTTGATCGGCTATCAGCCAGCGGGGGCTGTTGTCGGCGAAGAGGGCGACGCGGGGAGGGATTATTTCTGCTGGGTTTGCATTGATGCCGAGGGCCTGCAATCCGCTGGCGAATTGCTGGATTTGTTGGTAGAGGTCGGTATAGGTGAGTTTAATTTCGGGTTTGCTGTGGGGATCGTGGAGGGCGACGGTTTGGGGAAATCGCTGTTTGACGATCGCCCAAATTTCAGGTATCGATCGAATGGAACTGTAATCGATCGTGCGGCTGAGGTTGGCGCGTTCAATGTCGCTCATTTGGGAGGAACTGTCAGGTGCGGGGCGGTTCATAGAATATTTTTTGTGAGTTGTGGGCGATCGAACTATTTGATGCGAATTTAGCATCTCTAGCCCCCCTGCATCATAGCCTTCTGCCCAAAGAAGACTTTTCTAGAAGTTAATTTTTAGGTACGTAGTTGCACTTGGGCGCTCTTTATATGAAAGAGCGCTTAAGCGCAACTACATACCTTAGAAGATTGGGCTGTTACAACGGCGCTACTCGATCGCGCTCAACCTCGTCGCGGGGAGCAGTTTTTCCATCCAAACTCGTGCCATCATCGTGGGGCGGATGTTCCGGGCGATCGCGTTTTGTAAAGCGATCGCGAGCCGAGACAATCACCACATACAGCACCGGCACCATAAACAAACTCAAGAAAGTAGAAACAACCATCCCGCCCGCGATCGCATTCCCGAGCGATCGGCGACTGGCTGCACCTGCACCTTCGGGATTAACCAGAGGCAGAATCCCCAAAACAAACGCCAAAGAAGTCATCAAAATCGGTCGCAAACGCTCTTGAGCCGCCTCAACTGCTGCCTTAGCAATTGAATATCCCCGCTCCCGCAACTGGTTAGCAAACTCCACGATTAAAATTGCATTTTTACTCGACAATCCAATCAACATCACCAAACCAATTTGGCAATAAACATCATTCGCCAAACCCCGCAACGACTGAGCCAAAAGCGCACCTAAAATCGCCAGAGGAACCGACAGCAAAATAATAAAAGGATCGACATAATTTTCGTACTGAGCCGCCAAAACCAAGAACACAAAAACCAGCCCCAAACCAAAAATAATCGGCGCTTGACCCCCCGACTCAATTTCTTCCAAAGAAGTCCCCGACCATTCATAGCCAAAACCAGACGGCAAAACTTGAGCAGACACCTTTTCCATCGATTTAATCGCCTGTCCCGAACTCGCACCCGGAGCGGGAGAGCCATTGATTTCAATTGACCTAAATAAATTGTAGTGGTTGACAGTTTGGGCTCCCACTACCGGAGTTAGCTTCACCAAATTGCTCAAAGAAATCATTTCATTCTTTGCAGAGCGGACATACAATTTACCAATATCTTCAGGATTAGCACCGAACTGTTTATCTGCTTGCACGTACACCCGATAATTGCGCTGCTGGAGAGTAAAATCGTTTACATACTGCGAACCCAGAGCCGTTTGTAGCGTACTGAAAATATCACTAATAGAAATATCCAAAGCCTTAGCCCGATTGCGGTCAACTTCCACAACTAACTGAGGCGTATTCGCAGCAAACGTACTAAAAACCGCTTGCAATCCCGGCGTCTGATTCGCCTGCTTCAAAATCCCACCCATCGCCTGAACCAGAGCATCTAAACCGCTGTTTCCTTTGCGATCTTGAAGTTGAAATTGGAAGCCTCCAAATTGACCTAAACCTTGAATTGCGGGCGGATTCACCGGGAAAATTCTTGCTTCTGGAATTGCCGAAAGCTGACCCCGCAACTTACCAATAATCGCTTGTACGCTTTGAGCTTCTCCGTGACGCTCGCTCCAGGATTTAAGCGTAGTAAAGATAATACCCTGGTTAGAAGTGCTGCCGCTAAAACCAAAGCCACCCACAGAGAAAGTCCCTACAACCTCAGGAAGTTTCAGAATTTCTTGTTCAACTTCATCCATCACTTTGCGAGTATATTGCAGCGAAACTCCTTGGGGGCCTTGAATAATTGTCAGAAAATAGCCCTGATCTTCCTCTGGGATAAATGCCGTGGGTACTGATAGATAAAGCCAAGCTGTGACTCCCAGAGAGGCTATGAATACGAACGTGACAATGGTTTTAATTCCCGTGAGAAATATCAAAGATTTCCGATATTGCCGCTGCATCCAATCAAGAACCCTATTTACCCGGTCAAACACCCAACCTAGCGGGCCTCCAAACTTCTAAAGTCGTATCAAGCGCGACTCGATGTATCAACCCAGGAGGAAAACTTGTTGCGAGTTTTTCCATTTCTGCTTTAACAGCATGAGCCACATTCAAAGCATTGCTTCCCGGCAATTGATAAATTCCCAAACCCACCGCATCATTGCCCCGAAATCGCAGGAAAGAGCTGTAATTTTCGGCTCCTAATTCCGCTCTGCCGACTTCTTTTAACTTAACTACAGTGCCATTTCCATCAGTTTTAAGGACAATTTCTTCAAATTCTGCTGGTTCTTGCAGACGGCTTTTAGCCCGTAAATCAATTTGATACATTTGCCCGTCGGGAGCGGGTTCTTGACCAACTCTCCCAGCACCAACTTGTAAGTTTTGTTCGTTAAGCGCCCTGGTTATATCTTGCATTGTCAAACCGCGAGCTGCTAACTTATTGGGGTCGATCCACAGGCGCATGGCATAGCGGCGTTCCCCAAAAATTCGCACATCGCCAACACCTTTGATCCGCTTTAAAGCATCTGCCAAATACAAGTCAGCGTAGTTGCTTAAAAATGTGGTGTCGTATTCTTTATTTTCGGTAAATAAGCCGATCGCCAGCAAGAGACTGGTAGATTGTTTGGTAACTCTCACTCCCGTGCGCTGTACGGCATCTGGGAGTTGGGGTTGAGCGACTGACACTCGATTTTGGACATCGACAGCGGCAATATCTTTGTTGCGCGACGGATCGAAAGTTGCAGTAATAGTGCTAGTGCCGTCATTACTGCTGCTAGAAGTTAGATATTTTAGCCCTTCTACGCCGTTGATTTGCCTCTCTAGGATATTCGTAACGGCATTTTCGACAATTTCGGCACTCGCCCCGCTATAGTTAGCCGTGACGCTAATTTGGGTGGGGCTGATGTCAGGGAAGCGTTCGATCGGCAGTGTGGGGATGCTGATTGCGCCTACTAAAATGATAATTAAGGCGCAGACACTAGCAAAGACAGGTCGTTTGATAAAGAAATCTGCAAACATAAATTTGGTAATTTCTAAAGGTACGTAGTTGCGCTTCAGCGCTCTTAGGTACGTAGTTGCGCTTCAGCGCTCTTAGGTACGTAGTTGCGCTTCAGCGCTCTTAGGTACGTAGTTG
>NZ_JAEQCE010000101.1:0-27918 GCF_020738665.1 Microcoleus sp. PH2017_08_TRC_O_A | reverse complement strand
CATACAGGTAAACCCTAATTAAATAATTTGTAGTTACTCAACGATTATTCTCCAATATACCATATTCTGCTAATCTAAAGTTTAGATGCGTTCGCCCTGGGTTTATCCAGATTGTTGATAATTGTTATATATTGTTGGTGAACCCGCCCCTACAAAATATGGTTTCGTAGGGGCGGGTTCACCAACAATAATTGCCTGAAATAAACAATCTGGATAAACCCGCCCCAACCCAACCAAATTTCAGGTTGATGTAGGTTGTCGGTGGTGACAGGGCGGGTTTATCCAGATTGTTGATAATTGTTATATATTGTTGGTGAACCCGCCCCTACAAAATATCGTACAATCATGCTAAAATAATCATCGGTGTTATTGATAACTCCCCACAATGGACGAAACCCGCGATCGAGCCTACCAACAACTAATTCAGACTCTCCTGACTTGCCCCAGCGGAGACGAACCCCAGATATTACAAGCTAACTTAGAATTATTGGATCGCGGATTTCTCCAAGCTTGCGAGTCAGTAGCCGAAAACTTGACACAACAAGGACAAGAAAATGCAGCTAGTTTTCTACGAAATCTGGCCAGTCAGCTAGGCCAATTCTTGGATGGGAAGGATGAGGGAGATGGCGATGACTCTGAAGGTGAAAATTCCCAAGAATATGTAAAGTTTATCTTAGAATTATTGCAAGCAGCAGCAGCTAGCGGTAGCGATATTAAAGTAATTCACTCCATCCTCGGTCAACGACAACATCTCCTCAATGCCCGTTTTGGCGAGATTTTACAGGAAGTGGTCAAGAAGTTAATTGTCATCAGCAAAAATACAAAAGAAATTAGCTTAATTATCGGAATCTTTGAAAATTTAAGTGTTCGTATTTTTCAATTTCCCCGTGCAAACAGAACGAACAATATTGAAATTGCCATTACTGGTTATCAAATAGTTTTAAGTTATCGGGAACCGGGGAGCAAAGATTGGGCAAGGACTCAAGTCAACCTAGCCAATGCCTACTTATACAGAATTAACGGTTCGCGCGCGGATAATCTGGAACAGGCGATCTGCTTTTTTAACACAGCTTTAACAGTTTTCACTCTTCAGAATTTCGCTGAAGAATGGGCAATGACTCAAGTCAACCTAGCCACTGCCTACAAAAACAGAATCAACGGTGATCGGGTGAAAAATCTGGAACTGGCGATCGACTTTTTTAACGCAGCTTTAACAGTTTATACCCTAAAGGATTTCGCTGAAGAATGGGCATTGACTCAAAATAACTTAGCCAATACCTACAGTGATAGAATCAAGGGTTCGCGGGCCCAAAATCTGGAACTAGCGATCAACTTTTATAACGAGGCTTTAAAAGTTCGCACCCTAAAGGATTTCCCTAAAGATTGGGCAATGACTCAAAATAACCTAGCCAATGCCTACGGTGACAGACTTAACGGCGATCAGGCAGAAAATTTGGAATGGGCGATCAGCTTTTATAACGCTGCTTTAACAGTTCGTACTCTTAAGGATTTCCCTGAAGAATGGGCAGAGACTCAAAATAACTTAGCTGGTACTTATATTGAAAGAATCAAAGGCGATCAGGCCCAAAATCTGGAACAGGCGATCAGCTTTTTTGACGCTGCTTTAACAGTTTATACCCTTGAGGATTTCCGTGAAAAATGGGCAATGACTCAAAATAACCTAGCTACTGCCTACTTAGACAGAATCAAGGGTTCGCGGGCGGATAATGTGGAACGGGCGATCGCATCTTACACTGCTGCATTAACCATCCGCACCCGCGATGCCTTTCCCGAAGATTGGGCGATGACGCAAAATAATCTGGCAATAGCCTACAGAAACAGAATCAGGGGAGAGAAAGCTGAGAATATCGAACTGGCGATCGCATCATGCACTGCTGCATTAACCATCTACACCCGCAATGCCTTTCCAGAAAAATGGGCAATGACGCAAAATAATCTGGCAATAGCCTACAGTGACAGAATCAGGGGAGAGAAAGCTGAGAATATCGAACAGGCGACAAAGTGTTATGGAAATGCTTTAACTATCAGAACTCGTGAGGCTTTCCCGCAAGGTTATACAGAAACTTTATCTAATTTAGGTACTCTTTACCGAAGCAACCAGCAATGGCAACTCGCTTACGATACTTATGCCCTAGCAATTGAAACAGTAGAATTATTACGGGGTGAGATTCAATCTGGGGATGAAAGCAAACAGAAATCAGCCGAAAAATGGAATAGACTCTATCTGGGTATGGTAGAAGTTTGCATCCAACTGAAACGCTACACCGAAGCTGTGGAATATGCCGATCGTTCTAAGGGGCAAAACTTAATCGAGTTGCTATCGCGGAGAATTGCTGAGGAAAATGAACGGTTAAAACAAGCTGAAGAAAAAAACTATGACATCATCAACCAACTACGCCAAGATTTGGCTGCAAAATATCCTTATACACCTCTCAATTTTGGTGAAATTCAGCAGTTAGCCGATAAAAAAACAGCAATTGTCGAATGGTATATTTTGAGTAATAGTTTTTGTGCTTTCATCATCACTAAGCATAACCCACAACCACAAGTTTTACGATTTTCTGAGTCTGATGTAGATAAATTAATTGATTGGACTAGGGAATATTTAGGAGATTATTATCCAGCAGATATCGATCGACATTTACCTGAAAAAGAACAAATTGAACAATTCAAGCAACTCCGCGATGAAAAATGGGAGATACCTTTAAGTGATAAGCTCAAAAAACTAGCCCAAATTCTGCATATTGATCAAATAGTTAATGCCATTCCCAAAACCTGCGACAAACTAATCCTGATTCCCCATCGTCACCTCCACCTGTTCCCTCTCCACGCCCTCCCACTCACCAACAACACCGCCAAATGTTTGATAGATGCCTTTCCCGGTGGAGTTTCCTACGCCCCCAGTTGTCAACTATTACACCAAGTCCAAAAATACAAACGTAGTAAATTCGATAAATTATTCGCCATCCAAAACCCCACAGATAACTTGTTAGCTGCCGACATAGAAGTAGAAACCATCAAAAATATCTTCCTCAACTCAGAAATTTTAGCTAAAGGAAATGCCAAAAAAGGCGAACTATCAGAGTCAAAACTAGAAATAGCCGAAAGAGTCGCCGACAGCCACCATCTGTTCTTTTCCTGTCACGGTTCCTTCAACCCCAACGATCCGCTACAATCTGGTTTAGAACTAGCAGACGGCACTCTCACCCTAGAAGAAATCATCCGCTATTTCAACCTCAGCGAATGCAGCCTAGTCACCCTTTCCGCCTGCGAAACCGGACAAGTTCAACCCGACGACACCGACGAATACATCAGCTTCACCAGCGGTTTCCTATTGGCAGGTAGTCCCAGTTTATACGTCACCCTGTGGTCAGTAAACGCCTTTTCCACAGCAATTTTAATGATCAAAACCTACGAAAACCTCTCCCAGCAACCCGGTAAATTCGCCCTGTCATTAAACCAAGCCCAAATCTGGATGCGAGACACCGACATCCAAGGCTTCCTCGACTGGATAGAGCAATGTCACCTCCTAAACAAAGAATGTCGAGGAATATTACAACGTAATATGGACATAGAATTGGAAAATCTGGGAACCAATGATAAAATATATCAAAATCCCTATCACTGGGCCGGGTTCTGTGCGGCTGGCAAAGGAGAGCAAAAATATGAGTAATAGCATCACAAAATTAGAAATCTTCCAGAAACTAATTGAATTAGATTTATTTGTCAATCTGAAAGATGCCCTAGTTTCTCTTAAAGAGCAATGGACAGGTAACGATGAAGATAATATCAAACTCATTGAAAAATGGATAGAGGAACTACCACGAAATGATAAAAACAAGATACGAGGAAAATATGAATATTATCAATTAAATATAGAGAAGTTAGGCAGAAAAGGGAAATCATCGACTAAGCCGGGAGAACAAAGTGAAATTACGAAAGAAAGCATAGAGAATGCTATTATAGCTAAAGAAAAACCTCCTGAACCAAAGCCAGATACACCGTCTTCTCCATGAAAAATTTTAGTATCAGTGTTTGTTTTTTCCATCTCAATCAGACTTTAGGTGAATCTCTCGATCGAGTTTCACCTCAAGCTGATTTGATTTGGGAAAATCTGATTAAAATCAGTGAAAAACTACCTTTCACTGAACTAAAAGATTTGAAAGCAAAGTTAGTTTGTTATGAATTAGATGAACAATCACAGATTTTCAAACATCAGACAAAAGCTTTAAATTTAATCAACGAATGGCTAACAGAAGAGCAAAAACAGATCGACTTTGCTACTATCAGCCACAATGGATTAGCGATTAGCGGGAACTTACAACCGTTTTTATTGAATGATACCTATGCTTTCGATCTAAGTTTATTTCTCGAAAATCCTGACCAAGATATCACACTAGAAGAACTTCATTTATTTGAACCTAGCAGCCTCTTTTTAGACTATTCAGAAAACACTCTCGGTGAAACCATCTGGCTTTATGGAGAAACAGAAGTAGGTGATGCAGAATGTCAAGGCATCGCTAATGAATTAGTTGCAAGTTTACTGAAAAATACTAAATTTACAGCTAGATTAGTCAATGAAGACAAATTACTCAAAGTTCCCTTATTTGAATATGAAATTAGCCAAGGAAATCAACTTAATAAACTCTATCGGATTCTAGTTTGGATCGATAATCAAGCAATATCTCCAGATATTCCCGCAGTTTATGATGCTTTATTTGGGTCACTCTGGACTCGCCACAAAATTGAATATGTCTACCAAGAAGGGCGAGAAAGTTATATTAGAGCCAGAGAAGCTTATAGTAACATAGAAGCAAAGATTAAAGAATTTAAGCAAAATAAGCCATTAGAGGAACTGCAAAAACTGCTTGAATCAATCCCAGAAATATCTCTGCAATATCAACGGCAACTCCGAAATTTGCAAGCAGACTATACCGCAATTAAAGTCAATAAAATTAACCATCGAAACTACTTAGACAAAATAGCGCAACCGGGCGATATTTCCAGTTGGCTAAAGTTTGAAGAAATTACCTGTAAGCGCTACCTAGATCAGATAGAAACCCATATTAGCTATATCCAACCGGGTAAAGACTTAATTAGCGAATTTATCAGTACATTGCGGGGTTTGGTGGAAATTGAACAAGCTAAGTCCGATCGCCAATTACAACAAACTTTACAGGATAAGGAGATAAATGAGAAGAATCGCGATCGAGAATTAGAAAATACGATTCAAGCAGTCGGTACCGGTATCGGTGTCGGAGTCGGCTTTGCGGGAATCCTAGCCGCCGGCTACCCCTTAATCGAAAAACCTTGGGATTTTCCCTCTCCTCAACATCCTGTGTTACCGCCTCATCCCTTCGTTATTGCGGTTGTGGTGAGTTGTTTGTGCGGTGGTGGCTTGGGATGGTTGGCTTGGTTTTTCACTAAACGCCACCTCCAGAGTAAATCATCACCTGTGGAGGCAATTTCATCTAGTCGCGAAAGTCTACCTCCCTCTTAATTGATATTTGTGGGCGCATCAAAACCACAGAAACCGGGTTTTTTCCGAAAGCTGGGAGTTGTCGCCAAGTCTGTCGCAAAAACCCGGTTTCTCGCCACCCACCCACAATCCAAAATCTAAGAAACCGGGTTTTTCCCGAAATCTAGGAGTTGTCACCAAGTCTGTCACAAAAACCCGGTTTCTCGCCACCACTTTTAGAATAACAACGGCTCAATTTTGGTCTGTACCTCCTCAATCACATCTTCAGATACAGATTCAACAAATCGAACACCGCGAACTTTCCAGTCTAGACACTTGATTTGATCTGCAAGAATAACTCCCTGAACTTTTAATCCAATTGGTAAAGCAACTTCAAAAGGATACCCTTTTTGTTGCTTGGTAATAGGCATAAATAAAGCTAAAGAACTTTTCTGATTATAAGCACGAGGCGACAGCACAAAAGCAGGTCTAAGTCCTTTTTGTTCGTGTCCTTTAGTGGGGTCAAAGTCTAAATAAACAATATCGCCTCGACTCGGAATGTAGGGATTTGATTGTGTCACCAAACTTCATTCCCCACAGCAACTCCACTGTCAATCTCAGTATGAAGATTTTCTGGGGTAATGGCCTCAATCAACTCCTCAAGCGAATACCGCCGACGAGTTATCGGCTCGATCGTCAGCCTACCATCTATCAAGACAAGCTGCACTTGGGAACCTTCCACTAAGTTAATCTCTTTAGCTAAATGCTGTGGAATCCTAACAGCAAGACTGTTTCCCCACTTTGCGATCGTCCCAACCATAGCCCAATCCTCTAGCTAGTGATATTATTCTGAGGACTTCACCCTTTTTTGAGGATGTATATACAGAGTGTCTACAGTATAGCAACTAAAATCCAAGAAACCGGGTTTTTTCCCGAATCTTCGCCTGTAACCAAATATTCTCGCAAAAACCCGGTTTCTGACTACCCACCCATCAAAAACAAAACAACCGCCAACAGTCAAAGCCATCAACAGTTGTTTCATATATTCAATGCGGATGGCGAGACTCGAACTCGCAAGGACATAATGCCACACGCACCTCAAGCGTGCGCGTATACCAATTCCGCCACATCCGCTTTTTCCGACAATCTCTGGGATTTTTTGCGTTACGAGTTAAAGATTCACAGGTTGAGGTTCCTGAAATTTAACTTGTGACTAGCCCTTTGAGACCACCGATTTAAAACCATAGCACAACTACCACCAAATTGTAAAATAAATTTTTATTAAGAATTTATGGGAAACCATTATCCAGAAGATACCGAAAGGGATTATTGTACAGAATATTGAGTGAATTAAGCAGCGAAGATGGGGTTCTCGAAAATTTTAATCGCTAATCGGGGGGAAATCGCCCTCCGCATACTACGCACCTGCGAGGAAATGGGGATTGCCACAGTCGCCGTTCATTCCACTGTAGATAAACACGCCCTACACGTTCAGTTGGCAGACGAAGCCGTTTGCATCGGCCCCCCCACCAGCAGCAAAAGCTATTTAAACATCCCCAACATCATCTCGGCCGCCCTGACGCGCAACGCCGCAGCGATTCACCCGGGCTATGGCTTCCTCGCCGAGAATGCCCGATTTGCCGAAATCTGCGCGGATCATCAAATTACTTTCATCGGCCCAAGTCCGGCTGCGATGCGGGCGATGGGAGACAAATCCACCGCCAAAGAAACTATGCAGCGGGTGAAAGTCCCCACAGTTCCCGGTAGTGTCGGATTGCTGGCGGACGATCGCGAAGCTCTAGCAATAGCCCGCGAGATCGGCTATCCTGTGATGATCAAAGCTACCGCCGGCGGTGGAGGCCGCGGTATGAGGCTAGTCAGAGAAGCATCGGAACTCCCCAAACTCTTCTCAGCAGCCCAAGGCGAAGCCGATGCAGCCTTCGGCAATCCCGGAGTCTACCTCGAAAAATTCATCGAAAAACCGCGCCACATCGAAATTCAAATCCTCGCCGACAACTACGGTAATGTCATCCACCTCGGCGAAAGAGATTGTTCGATTCAGCGCCGACACCAGAAACTCCTGGAAGAAGCGCCCAGCCCCGCCCTCAGCCAGAAACTGCGAGATCAAATGGGTCACGCTGCGATTGCTGCGGCTAAATCCATTAACTACACGGGTGCTGGAACTGTTGAATTTTTGCTTGACAAATCGGGCAAGTTCTACTTCATGGAAATGAACACCCGGATTCAGGTCGAACATACCGTCACGGAGATGATTACAGGGCTCGACTTGATCGCCGAACAAATTCGGATCGCCCAAGGAGAAAAACTGCAAATTAAGCAAAACCAAGTAATTCTCAGCGGCCACGCGATCGAGTGTCGGATCAACGCTGAAGACCCCGATCGCAACTTCCGACCCCATCCCGGCAGAATCACCGGCTTTTTGCCTCCTGGCGGCCCTGGCGTGCGGATGGACTCTCACGTTTACACCGATTACGAAATACCTGCTTACTACGATTCTTTAATTGGTAAATTGATTGTCTGGGGGCGCGATCGACCTTCAGCCATCCGGCGCATGAAACGGGCATTGCGGGAATGCGCGATTACCGGCGTCCCCACCACCCTCAGTTTCCACCAAAAAATCCTCGATAGCCCCGAATTTCTCAGCGGCGAAGTTTACACGAATTTCGTCGAACAGTTCATGAATCAAAATAGTCAGTAGGCAGTTGACTGTTAACTGTTAACTGTTAACTGTTGACTGTTGACTGTTGACTGTTAACTGTTGACTGTTGACTGTTGACTGTTGACTGTTAACTGTTAACTGTTAACTGTTGATCCATGCCCAATGCCCAATGCCCAATGCCCCATTCCCCATGCCCCATTCCCCATTCCCCATGCCCCATTCCCCATTCCTACATCATCATCGTCAAAATTCCTTGCTGGCCGAGCATCATTTCCCGGAGCAAGCTACAGATGCCCACCCAAATAATCGGTGTAATGTCCACTCCGCCGATCGGCGCTACAATTTTTCTGGTTAGGACTAAAAAAGGTTCCGTCGGCCAAGCAATCAGACTCAACGGCAACCTGCTCAGGTTCACGCCGGGATACCAAGTCAGGACGATCCGAAAAATAAACAGCAAAGTCATCACCACTAGGACAGAGCCCAGAATCCAACTTGCAACGGTAATACCAGTCATGGGTCTTATCTCGAAAATCTTAAGTTTTGTTACGTCAGCCTTTCATAATTTTAACCGTTTCACAGGTGCGATCGAACACGATCGACAAAATTTTTCCGGCCTTATACCTTCGGATGGAAAGAGTTAGAGGGTTTGAGGGTGCGAGACTGAGAGTTTTCCAGGGTAAAAATATTGCTGGTAGCACCACATCCCTTGCAAAATCCATTGCCGAACTTCTCCCTGAGAACTGACTGCTGATAAAATTAATAAAAATCAAATTGTTGTAACAAAGGCTTTGAATTTATGACTCCTTCACTCGCTAACTTTTTGTACAGCCTGCTTGTGGGCATTTCGCTGGTAGTCATTCCAGCAACGATCGCCCTGATCTTTATCAGCCAAAAAGACAAAATCAAGCGCACCTAAAAAGTCTGCGGGTTTCAAGCGTCCGGCGCGCGAGTCAATTTTGGGATCGCACGATCGGGCATTTCCCCGCTTCCAAAACCTCGGCTACCAGCAACTGTGAAGGCAAAACCTTCAGTTGACGGCCAAGCTGAGGTTTTTTCCCGTTAAACTCATTACTATAAGGTGCGCGAACCTCTTCTGAAAGCCCGATCGGAGGCTGCCCTGTGAAACCACAGTCGGAATAACAGACTGACAGACTTAATGATAGAAGTAAAATCTAACTCGCTAACATAGGAAAGACATAGGAGATAGGCTAATGGTCAATTTAGGATTGAACTTGAGCAGCCTGTTAGGGATCATCCTAGCAGTAGCAGGGGCAGGACTGTACTTTCTGCGATCGTGGCGTCCCAAACTAGCCCGAGACCACGATATTTTTTTTGCAGCCGTGGGCTTGCTCTGTGGCGGTATTCTGTTATTTCAAGGATGGCGGCTTGACCCAATTCTGGCATTCGGTCAATTTCTGCTTGCAGGTTCCGCCATATTTTTTGCAGCCGAAAGCATCAAATTGCGGGGAGCGACCACAGCCCAAGCTAAAAGTCGATCGCAATACGTAGATGAAGAGCGACCAGTCAGCAACGCCTACGCTTACGACGGCTACGATAACGACTTCGACCAGATAGAACCAGAGGAAGACTACCCGCAACGTCCCCGGATTAGAGGTAGTCAAGAAAGTCGTTCCTCGCGGGAAACCTACGACGATGAGCCCCGCCGCCGTCCCTCGTCGAATCGCAACGGTAGTGCGAACACATCTCGGGAGTCGATCGATCGCCCTCCCTCACGCAAACGTCCGGCGCGCCCAGAAGCCCCGCCCGCCCAAGGCTCTGACAACTGGGACGTTTCAGACAACCCCGAAGAAAGACCGGCCCGCAGCAGCCGCAACCGCCCCCCAACTTCGGAAAACCGCAGTTCTGACGCGCCGCCGAGAACCAAAAAACCTCGGCCAGCGGAAGCATCGAGGTCTCGCCCCAGCAACCGCGAGGTGGAAGCACCGCCATCGGACTACGTGGAGTATCGCCCCGTAGAATACCCGGAAGACCAACCGGATAGTTCCCCCAATTTCGACAAATAGGCAAAGATAAGTAGGTGGGTCAAACTAAACCTTTCTCCCGCGAGCAAGACAAAAATTAAGTTGCGTTTATTGATGCCCATCTACTTATTCTCATATCTTAGAATGTTTAAATAACTATAAAATAAAATTTTAAAGACAGCTCAATCAATCAATCGATTTTAGATTTTAGATTTTAGATTTTAGAGGCGACCCCACGGATAAATTCGAGGGCTTGAGGATTTTCGATTTTCGATTTGGGATTGATTCCATGGATAAATCACGTGGCGGGTACCATCAAGAAATTCTTGGTCAAGTAAAATAACCATAAAATTCCCAAAAAAAACTATTTAAATATATTTAATAGTATTCCTATAAAATAATCCTTATCAGGTTCGTAGTGAGGACTTTAGTCCTTCTTTATGCGGACTAAAGTCCTCACTACAAACCTGTTCTGATTTTTGCGGACTAAAGTCCTCACTACAAACCCCTTCGATCGCATAAAATACAACCTCTGGAACTAACTCAAAGTACAATAGTCTAAAATCTAAAATCTAAAATCTAAAATTAGCAATATGCCCTTACTGGAAATAGGAGATCCGGCGCCTTGGTTTTCGATTGCTTCCAGCAATAACCCCTTATTTCATTTCTCGACGGTTGGCGGCCGGCGAGTCGTGCTGTTTTTCTTTGCTAGCGCAGCTTTTGAACAAATCCAAGTTATCCTCAAAAGCTTTCAAGAGCTTTCAGAAGAATTCAAGACTTTGCAAGTACCGCTGTTGGGAGTGAGCGTTGATGCAGCAGACAAAGAACAAAACAGAGTCACACTAATGGCTCCGTCATTCATCTTTTTCTGGGACTTCGACAAAAAAATCAGCCAGCAGTACGGTGTTTGCCAAGATGTAGAACAAAATGGAGTTGGGGGAGTTCACTATGCACCCCAAACTTTTATTCTCAACGAAAACCTTCAGATAATTAACATTTTACCGATGGGCGAACCGCACCAACACGCCCAGCAAGTATTGGATTTTATCAAAACTTTGCCCCCAATTGAGGAAGCCCGACCAGCGACTCGCCACGCCCCGGTGTTGGTAATTCCTAACGTTTTGGACAGAGAATGTTGCCGCAGTTTGATCGATATATACAAAGCTGACGGCGGCACTCCCTCAGGTTTTATGAGGCAAATAGACGGGAAAACTGTTGGCATTCACGATGATAATTTCAAGAAACGTCGAGATTTATTTATTGAAAACCCGAATTTGCAGCGAAAATTGAGTGCGATTATTCTGCGTAGGGTGGTACCGGAAGTACAAAAAGCTTTCCAGTTTAAAATTACTCGGTTTGAACGGTATTTAATAGCTTGTTACGATGCCCAAAGTGGCGGTTATTTTCATCCACACCGCGACAATACGAGCAAAGGTACGGTGCACCGCAGGTTTGCGATGACTTTGAACTTGAATGTGGGGGAGTACACGGGGGGATTTTTGCGGTTTCCGGAGTACGCGCCGCACGGTTATAAAGGAGATTCTGGCACGGCGATTATTTTTTCGTGTTCTTTGCTGCACGAAGCGACGGCGATGATTAGCGGTGAGCGTTTTGCTTTGCTGTCTTTTTTCTACGGCGATGAGGATGCTTTGGTGCGGGACGCTAATTTTAAGTATATTGTCGATCGCTCGCCAGAAGATTCGAGAATTGCCGAAACTGCTGGCTTATCTTAGTTTTGCAACCAAACTCTGGCCCTATAAGTCGATCGATTTACCAAAAACTCAGCAGCAGGCTAAATCTTAAAGCAATCTCAAGCTTAAATTTATCAATAGCCCTCTCCAAGTCCTAAAATAATTACAGGCCATAGTTAGCAGTTGACCCGAACACCTAACTACTAGCTGCCGATCGTTAAAAAATACTAATTCACGCTCATGAATTTCAAACTTCTAAGTTTAGCGGTATCAGGAATTTTCATAGTTGGGGTTGCAGCCAGGGCTGCTGCGGTTGTTAAGGTGCCCCCCCGACAGCAGGAGGCAAATTTAGCGGAATTTAACTCTGTGCGTTTCCCAGGCGCGATCGCCCAAAATGCCGAAGAACAAACGAATATTCGGGTATACGAAAAAGCCAGTCCGGCGGTTGTTACCGTCGATACAGCTAAATCTAACGGTAGCGGCACAATTATCAGCCCCGACGGCATGGTGTTAACCAACGCCCACGTTGTTTCTGCCGGCGGTACCGTAAATATAATTTTGTCAGACGGCAGAAAACTGGTCGCCGATGTCGTTGGATTCGGCGAAGAAGGTTTAGACTTAGCCGTGGTGAAGATTCGCGGTCAAACCAATTTGCCGACAATTCCTTTAGCCCGTGCCGGTTCGGTGAAAGTCGGACAACAAGCATTTGCGATCGGCAATCCTTTCGGTCGATTTCAAGGTACTTTTACAGTCGGAATCGTCAGCCGCATCGACGCAGCCCGTGGCTTAATTCAAACTGACGCGGCCATCAATCCCGGTAATTCCGGCGGCCCGCTGCTTAATAGTTCTGGAGAATTAATTGGCGTCAATACTTCTATTTTTACTCGCGGCCAGGGCGGAGGCAATATCGGTATCGGTTTTGCAATTGTCATAGACAAAGTGCCAGCTTTCTTGAGTGCGGTGCGAGAAGGGCGAGCTCCCCGCGTTGCTCAAAGGCGATCGCCATTTGGCAGCAAATCACCTCAAAAAGTTGCGTTAAACGGGCCCGCCGTCACAGGCAAACTTACCGACAAGTCTAGCATTCTGCCCGCAGACAACAGCTTTTTTGACCTCTACTCCTTTGAGGGAAAAGCGGGACAGCAAATCACAATAGAAATGAAAAGTCAAGAGATTGACCCTTATTTAATTTTGCTCGGCCCCAACGAGCGCGAAATCGCGCAAGACAATGACGGAGCAGGCAGTAAAAACGCCAGAATTACAGTCAGGCTGCCAGCAGATGGCACTTACACGTTGCTGGCAAATTCCAACGAAGCTAGGCAGTTGGGGGCTTATACGTTAGAACTCAAAGCGAGTGCTCCTAGCGCACCTTCTCGGGCGATTTTGCAAGAAGAAGGCGCTTTAGTCGCAGGTGGCCCGGTATTGCCTTCTGATAACAGTCTGTATCGCGAGTATACTTTTGAAGGTCGATCGGGTCAGTCTGTCAGCATTTCCCTGGAAAGTACAGATTTCGATCCCTATGTGGCTATCTTTGACCCTAACGGCAAATTAGTGGCAGAAAATGACGATGCGAGCGATTCGAGCAAAAATGCGTTTCTGAGCGTTACTTTGCCAGCTACGGGTCGCTACCGCGTGATTGTCAATGCTTATGATGCTTCGGGTCGGGGTCGTTACAATCTAACTATCCGCTAAAAGTTGGTAATTGGTAATTGGTGATTAGTGATTGGCAGTTAAAACGTTCTTCATTCTCATAACTAACAACTAACAACTGACTATTGACAACTGCCAACTGTCAACTGTCAACTGTCAACTGTCAACTGTCAACTGACTATCGAGGTAATTCATGGGTCAAATTAGATTTTGGGCGATCGCGCCAATTGCTCTACTAGCTATTTTTTCTGGGAAACCGACTCTCTCGGTACCAGTGTCAAATCCAGGTGAAGTTACTAACAGCAGTTCCCCGATCGTTTCAGCAGAATTTCCTCAAAATTCACATAATGCGAGTCAAGCGGGCAAGGCTGTTTTAGCTCAAGCAAGCCCCAGCCCGTCGCCTTCTGGGCTGCCAACTCCAAAGGCCTCGCCAACTCAGACCCCAACTGTACAACCTTCGCCAAGTCCTGATGGGCGATCGTCAAAAATCATTTTAGAGCAAAAGGGAGAACTCACAACTTCTAAGTCTTCGGTACTGCCCTCGGACAGCAGTTTGTACGATGAGTACACCTTTGAAGGCACTCAGGGTCAGAAAGTGGTTGTCAATGTAGAAAGTAGCGAGTTTGATACTTATCTGGCTGTTCTCAACTCCCAGGGCGAGCTACTGGGAGAAAATGATGATGTCACGCAGCAAAATTCCAATTCTGAGCTAACTCTTACCTTGTCTGCGAGCGGCCGCTACCGCGTAGTTGTCAATGCTTACGATCCACCTCCAAAAGGTAAAGGTAAGTACAGTTTGATTATCCGTGAAGTGACTGGAAATTAATTGGCTCTAAATCCAGTATCTATTTCTATTACTTAACTCAATTTCCAGGTTTTACAAGCAGGAATGTAGGTTGAAAATGGATGATTATCTATTTTTTTACCTGTTTTTCAGGGAGAGGATGTATATCATGTCGGGCAAATTACCGGGTGCATCTCAGGTTTTGCAAATATGTGTGTAGGGGCGAAGCATGACCGCAGTAAATATGAGATTATAACTAATAACTTATATGCGGTCATGCTTCGCCCTCTTGAAAAGTGATATAGCGGTTCTCAGAGAGATGAGGTACGTTGTTGGGCTTGGGCCCTCTTAGTTGAACTGATTATATAAGCTGTCAGTCATACCTCATCTTTTTGAGAAAGGCTATATGCACCCAAATTACCCTAATAAAGCTGTTTGATTGTTCGGACTTCAGTCCTCGGATCATGAGGACTTGAAGTCCAAACGATCGAACCAATTTTACAGTGTTGTTGGAGCGGAAATGATATTACGCATCAGTAGCTATCCACCGAGTTATACTGAATTTAACGCAAGCCCAGCCAGGTAAAAAAATCCTGGCGGGTGAAGAATTCTAGCAGCAAAAGTCCCACGAATCCCACCATTGCAAATCGTCCGTTGATTTTTTCGGCGTAGGCATTCCAGCCAAAAGCAGGTTCTGCTGGTTGTGGGGTATTTGGAGTTGTCGGTTTTGGTGATGGAGGTGTTTTAGCAGTCATTTAAAAGTTTTGAGTTGTGAGTTTTGAGTCAGGATTTTTGGGAAGATTGCCGATCGCACAACTTGTAATTTACCCGAAATTGACCGCCGATCGCTAATCTGCCGACTTTTCTAAATTTTGCACCGATTCGATCAAATCTCGCACGGTTTCGGTACCTTCAGAAGGCTCAAAGGACAAGGGAAATTTGCCGCGGGCGAGCATTCTTAAACCCAACGGGCCCAGACTCAGCAAGCCTTGAACGTCGCGGAAATAGTTTCCTACTACTTCGATACCGAATTTGCGCTCGTCTATCCAGCCACCTTCTTTAACGAGATTAATTAAGACTTTGCGGTGGCGGATCGATCGACTGGCTTGGTCGTCTTTGCGATCGAGAATCTCCTGTTTAATCTTACCAATTTGATCCATCGGCGCCACTTCCATCGGACAAACCGAGTTGCAGTAGTAACAGCGGGTGCAGCCCCAGACGCCTGCGGTTCCTTCGTTGTACTTTTCCAGCCGATTTTCGGTTTCGCTGTCGCGGGAATCGGCGATCGTCCGGTAAGCTTTGGCGAGGGCGTGGGGGCCGACAAATTCCGGGTTGACTTCCCGAGCGTTGCACTCAGAATAGCACGCGCCGCAGAGGATACAGTTACCAGTTTGGTCGAGTTTCGATCGCTCTTCGGGAGTTTGCAGAAATTCGCGTTCGGGAATTGCTCGCGAGGCTGTGCTGACATAGGGTTCAACAGCTTCCAGGTTGTCCCAAAAACTGGTCATGTCAACCACCAAATCTTTAATTACCGGCATATTTCCCATGGGGGCGACGGTAATTTCTGGGATGAAATCGCCAGGCTGTTGTGCTGAACTCGAATGGGCTATTTTTTGCAATCTCGCAAGTTCGCTACCGACATTTTCTTTGCAAGCTAAAGCCGAGCGCCCGTTAATTCGCATCGAACAACTGCCGCAAATTGTATTGCGGCAATTTTTGCGATAAGCTAAAGTGCCGTCTTGTTCCCACTTGATGCTGTTGAGGCAGTCTAGGATGGTATTGCTTTCATCCACGTCTAGGGTGTAAGTGTGAACGCGGGGAGCCTCGTTTTGATTTTGGCGGACTACGTTAAAGCGGACTTGCATATTTTGAGTAAAGAATTTAGTTTCTATTTTAAGCTAGATTTTCTGGCGATATAAAAAGACATTTATTTTTTAACAACTAGCTAAAGCGTGAGATTTAAGCAGCTTGATTATTGTTTGAGAAACGGCAATAATCCTTAAGTTATAAATCATCAATCGCAACTGTTTTCAGCGGATTTTTTAGCTGATAATTGGATAAACAAGTGATCGATCGGTGCAGTTCGCGAAGGAGGAGGTGCCTGATGTCCAGCTTGTTTGTTTTAACTTTCATGTTTTCAACGCCAGCATTTTGTCTGGGTTTAGTAAATCCTCAATGGGTGGGACTGGCAACTCGCAAGCTATCTGTGGCTGTTTACGGCGTTTTGATGGTCGCTTCCTTTGTATCGGTTGGCTTGGCAGCACCTAAGCCGCCGCAGCCTGTTTCCTCGCTGCTGACCTCGATAGAATGGCAAGAATCTAGGTTCAACAGTTGACAGTTGACAGTTTGAGAGCGACCTCTACCCTTAAGTCCGAGGATTGGACTAATGAATAGTCTAATTTTAATTTCTCCCGAGCAGGCGGGCGGGCTTTCAACCAATTCTTTCTGGTAATCACATCTTGGCGATGAAGGAGGGGGTGCTGCCAGCAAACCTGGCTCTAAGGGCACAGTTACGAGCAATTTTACCTGTTAGAGGTAGCTCCGGGCGATCGGCTCGATCAAGATAAAGACTCGATCGAAAATCGAAACGTTGTGTTAGATTTGCACGCGCTAACAGCCTCGGTTAATGATTTAGCTGTTTTGGGCGATCGTACTGATTTGAAGAAGGACGATCGATCGGCTAATATGATTTAATTGTTGAGCTTGCGGTGCGAGTCCATCTATGACTTACAGCTTGAGAATTGTAGATTTGCCGAGTAGCGAACGGCCGCGGGAAAGGCTAATGGCCGGCGGCCCGAAAAGTTTGGCGACTGCGGAATTGATTGCTATTCTACTGGGTACCGGTCAGGGCCCCGGCAAACTTTCGGCTGTCGGACTCGGACAGTATATTTTAAATCAGTTGAGCTTGCACCAGCGGGATCCTCTGGGTGTACTCCGCGGCATTAGCGTGCAGGAGTTGACGCAGATTCACGGCATCGGCCCAGCCAAGGCTACTTCGATTTTGGCTGCCGTGGAGTTGGGGAAACGGGTGTTTCAGTCGCGGCCGCCGGACATGGCCGTGGTGGACTCTCCACAAGCTGCTGCGGATGCTCTGAGTCAGGATTTGATGTGGCAGTCTCAGGAACGTTTTGCTGTGGTGCTGCTGGATGTCAAAAATCGGCTGCTGGGTACTCAAGTAATTACGATCGGCACAGCTACCGAAACTTTAGCTCACCCAAGGGATATTTTTCGGGAAGTGATCCGCCTTGGGGCAACGCGAGCAATTATCTCGCACAATCACCCCTCGGGGAGTGTAGAGCCGAGCCCGGAGGACATTGCTTTGACACGGCAGTTGCTTGCTGGAGCGCAGTTTTTGTCGATTCCGCTGCTGGATCACTTGATTTTGGGAAATGGCGATTTTCGGAGCTTGCGACAGACTACGACGCTTTGGGAGGAGTATCCCCAGGGCGATTGAACTATTATACTTAACTAACTCGATTGCTATCATTAGTTATTTGTATCTTTCGGCTGTTCGAGGGCTGAATCAGCCGTCACAGCAGAAGTTTTGTGGGGGCTGGAGTCTACGGTTACATAGTGTTTGAGGTTAATGTCGCTGCTGATACTTAGTTGCGATCGCAACTCGGTTAATCTAGTAAAGGTAGGCTGAAGAGGTCGCTAATTCGATTTTTTTTCAGCATACTAAACGTATACTGAACCAGCACCTAGATACTCAATTCTTAAGAAATTATGAAATTGGGTGTAAAATATACGGCGTGGTGATAGGAGAAAAACTGTGTTTCTGAGACTTGCAGAACAACACCGTAAATTCGTCCAAGATTTGGTCATGAACCTCCAGGCTTTGGCGATCGTGCTAGAGCGTCGGGGTTATTTGGCATCCTGCTACACTTGCGGGGGTCAGATGAACAGTGCCTCATTTATGGTCAGTTTGACGGACAACCATCTGATTCGATTTTTAGTG
This sequence comes from Microcoleus sp. PH2017_08_TRC_O_A, assembly GCF_020738665.1. Classification (NCBI taxonomy): domain Bacteria; kingdom Bacillati; phylum Cyanobacteriota; class Cyanophyceae; order Oscillatoriales; family Microcoleaceae; genus Microcoleus; species Microcoleus sp. PH2017_08_TRC_O_A. The sequence continues at coordinate 9,697 of NZ_JAEQCE010000101.1, read as the reverse complement.
TCAGATTACGGTATCACATGGACTGAGATGCGGGACGATCGCGAACTGATGAAACTAGAAGGTGCAGAGGCAATTAGTCAGTTACAAGAACTGGCAAATCTCGTAAAGTACCAAATCCAACCTTCGGAAGCTACTTTGGCGACGGCGCAGCGAGTTTAGCAGTTGCACGGTTCTGAGGAAAGCGGCAGCGAAAGTCGGTGTTTGCCACCTGCAACCGAATCCCCAGCGAGTTAGTTGAGAGGAACAGGTTGCACAGCAATGGCAGCTCAATAGACAAGGGTAATTTCAGGGTGCTTTCAGACACTCATTTTAGCCGTCAGTCGATCGAAGTCTGCCAGGGCCGACAGCAGTCATGCTATATGACGCGATATCAATGGTGCTTTTAACATTCAGTTAAAAGCTTTGACAGATACCGCAACATCTGACGTGAAAGTTTCATTTCAGATTGTGCCACAGACAGAAAACTCCGGCATCAGCCCGATTTTTCTAGGTTAAAGGTATCTGCATAACTTTATGCAAAAAGTGTCTAACTTGGAACCTCTAGTTTTTTGGCAGCAGTTGATTCTGTCTTAAGAGCGATTTGCCAAAAGTAAAACTGCTAATGCTCGTCGCCTGCGATGTTAATTTCTCACTTTGACATTCAAAAGTCAAGGCATTGAAATTAACTATGAGCAGGCAGGTAAAATTTAACATCCAGAGTGAGGATGAGGCTGTGAAGATTGGGCGAAAAGCCGCCCCAGGGTGGATATGCGGACGAATTGCGTTTATTTTTGCTTTTCGATTTAGCTGATAAGGTTGGTTAACAGCTCACAATTAACTTAAAACAGCATCACTGCTGTAAAAAATCTCACAGCCGGCTTTAGCCGGCTAAGTTTTGTGTAACTTTAAGCTTCTGCGTCATGTTTGACCGTTGTAGCCGCGGAAGTTATCACTCATCATTAGGTCAACTGTCAACTGGCAACTGGCAACTGTCAACTGTTTTTTGAAGTGCGCGATCGCAGTTGCTACTAATATTTTATAATATATTAATATTTTCTCCCAAAATATTTATCCCCAAGGTTGGAGTCAGAATCAAATGGTAAATTTAAGCGAACTTCTAGAACCCATCGCCAGCCAATTTCGCAGTCTCGGAATTCCCGAACCAATTACCCATTGGGGACATCCTGTAATGATGGGAATCGTGGTTGTGGCCATGGGTAGCTTCGTCGGGTATACGGGATGGCAGGGACGTTTGGCCGCCGATAAGGATGTCGCGCTCAAAAGTCGAGCGGATCACCGCAAGCTAGCACCGTGGATGTTTCTGTTTCTAGCTTTGGGCTACACAGGGGGCTTGCTGTCGCTGGTAATGCAGCACAAGCCTGTTATGGAAAGCCCGCACTTTTGGACGGGTTCGGGAGTGCTGGTTTTGCTGGCTGTTGGTAGCTTGATTTCACTGACAGGTTTTGGAGGCAATAAGCTGGCACTGCGGGCGGTTCACGCTTATTTGGGCACAACTGCCCTGGCACTTATGGTGCTGCACGCGGCTTTCGGTTTAAAATTAGGTCTGTCTATTTAAGGTAGTACCAGTCTGTTCTCGTTCAGATGAGTTGCGTTCCCCCCTAACCTACCTAAAAAAAGGGGGGACAAGAGACGCAAAGTGTCTCTTGCACCAGGAGCAGGAATGGAGCGCTTAAAGTGAACTCCTACTGCCATTTTTTAGGAGAATTTAGGGGAAGGGAAACGAAGACTCAAACCGAAATATCTGGTTTTCAGCTTAAGCTGTGCGGTTTTGAAAAGTAAAAGAAAGTATATTTGCGATCGCAAAAATTGCTAATCTTAGTAACTACCAAGACAGTTAGGAAGTGATTAAATTGCGGTAACGATTGATTCTATTTATTTCATTCTGCCTGATGACTAATGACTAATAAGGTTCGATCGCGGGGGGACAGCAAAACATGACTAATGACTAATGACTGATGACTAATGACTGATGACTAATGACTAATAACGTTCGATCGCAAAAACAGCAAAACATGACTAATGACGGATGACTAATGTTTTTGAAGAGGGCGAAGCATGACCGCATATAAGTTATTAGTTATAATCTCCTATTTTCTGCGGTCATGCTTCGCCCCTACGGATATATTCGCCTTGCACCCGACTAATGACTAATGACAACTGACAACTGACAACTGACAACTGACTAATTCCATAGTTTCTAATTAATGAATCAAGCAACGGGTGTCATTTTCTGTATTGCCTACATTGTGGGATTGATTTCTACAGGAGTTTCTTGGGGTAGGTACGGGATATTTGCTTTAGGAATAGCGGTCGCAGTCGCCATGCCTAAATTGTTGTTAAAGTATACAAGGAACTCTTTCAAAACCACTAATAAAAGACGCAGCAGAACGAAAGAAAATGCTCTGGAGGAACCCTTAGAAACGAGGGAAAAATTGAGCTTGCTTGAGATGCTGCCGAGAGCAAAATGGGTGTGGGCTGTCGCGGGTTCGATCGCATTTTTGGCGAGCATTTATTTTGCAATTCGATCGCCCCAACCGGCAATGAATGACATCAGCAAACTGATTCCCGTTGGCGGAAACACTCAAGAAGTGGCGGTGACAGTTCGCGGTAGACTGGCTAGTACGCCCCGATTAACTCGATCGGGCCGATCGCAATTTTGGCTAGACACGGATGCAGTTAGCGAAATCAACGGCGGCGAAGGAGGAGTAGTCGTCAACCGCCCAGTATCCGGCAAACTCTACGTTACAGTGCCCCTGCTGCAAGCAACGGGCTTGTATGCCGACAATACGATCGCAGTTGTGGGATCATTGTACAAACCGCAGCCGCCGTCGAATCCAGGGGCTTTTGATTTTCAAGCATATTTAGCCGGACAAGGGGCTTTTGCAGGACTCAAAGGGCGTCAGATTGACTGGAAGAGAGAAAATGCGATCGCGGATGTCAATCGACTTAACACCAAAACGGGTGCTTTCTGGGAGTCAACCGGGATGCAGCCGTCGCCAATTCAAACGATGCGGATGCGGATTGTGCGATCGCAAGTATCACAGTTGAGTGTTCCCGAAGGGCCGTTGATCAGTGCGATCGCCCTGGGCAAACAAGCAGTTGATTTACCCTACACCATCCGCGACTCTTTTGTGCAGGCTGGATTAGCCCACGCGATCGCAGCTTCGGGTACTCAAGTTTCGATGGTTTTGGGTTTAGTTTTAGCTTTAACCAGGCGCTTTTCCAAACAATTACAATTTGGTTTTGGCGTCAGTGCTTTATTTTTGCTCGTGGGATTAACAGGCTTTGAAGCTTCAATCTGCCGCGCCGCCTTGATGGGATTTGGTACACTATTTGCTTTGGTACTAAGTCGCGAAGTTAAGCCACTGGGATTGCTGTTAATTGCTGGGACTATTTTACTGCTGGTTAACCCTTTGTGGATTTGGAATTTAGGTTTTCAACTAAGCTTTTTGGCGACTTTGGGATTAGTGGTGACAGCGCCGCCGCTGATGGCAAAGTTCGACTGGATGCCTCCGGCGATCGCTTCAATTCTGGTGGTTCCGATCGCCGCTTCAGTTTGGGTACTGCCGCTACTACTTTACGTTTTTAGTGTGGTATCACCTTACAGCATTTTAGTCAATATTATTGCGGCTCCTTTGCTGTGGATTTTGAGTATTGGCGGGATGGTTAGCGCTTTAGCTGGATTGATTTTTCCGCCGGCTGGGAGTGTGTTAGCCCAACTGCTTGACTATCCGGCAAAGGGGTTAATTGCGATCGCCGAATATTTCTCGCAATTGCCAGGTAATTCGGTAGCTGTCGGCCAAGTATCGGCGTTTCAACTAATCGCGCTTTACAGTTTAATCTGCTGGGTTTGGCTGGGGGGAAGTTCGGCAACGAGCAATGTGCGGGATGTAACGGATGTAACGGATAGAAGGAAAAAGTCCGAGGGAAAAGGGAAACAGGAAGATAGGAGAGGGAAACAGGAATTAGGAAAAGGCAAGAATCAAGGAAAGGGGAGAGGGAAGCAGGGGAAAAGCCGAGTTTTTGCGTTGCGGATTTCTTCGGCTTGGATTTTACCGCTGGCGCTGATGGCGGGAATTGGAGTCGTAGTTTTGCCAGCTTGGCACGTTCAATCATCTTTATTTCAAGTTACTTTGCTGGCGACATCTGGGGAACCAGTTTTGGTAATTCAAGATAAGGGAAAAGTGGTGCTAATTAATAGCGGTGATGAAAATACGGTGAGGTTTACAGTATTGCCTTTTTTGCAGCAGCAAGGAGTTAATTCTGTGAATTTTGCGATCGCCACTCACGGTCATTTAGGCTTGAGCGGCGGTTGGGGAAAATTATTAGAACGCTTGCCAATTAAAACATTTTATGATAATAACGCTCCCAAACAAATTCACCGCGGCAGCAATCAGGAATTTATGACGGCTGTGCAATCTCGCCAAGGCGTTTACTTTCCTTTAGAAACTAACAAGAAAATTGATCTGGGTTCGACGCAGTTGCAGTTCGTGGATGCGGAAATCCCGGTGGTAGAATTACTGGTGGGCGATCGCACTTGGTTGCTTGTCGGTGACATGACACCGGAAGCGCAAAGTATGTTATCAAAGAGATTAGCAGCCACGGGAACATTGAAGCGGGTAGAAGTGCTGTGGTGGTCTGGAAAAACCCTGACAGCCGAGTTATTGAGCGCAGTTGGGCCACAAGTGGCGATCGCATCCTCAGACGAAATCGACCCAGAAACCGCCGCCCAACTGAGCCAAAGCAAAACCCAGATTTTCTGGACAGGGCGCGACGGAGCTCTTCAGTGGACGCCAGCAGGGGGATTTAAGACGACTCTGGAATCGGAAGAAAATCAAACTTCTTTTCTGTAAGGATTTACAATGTGGCGCACTGTGCGGTAAAATACTTTTAGCTCGCATCTCAAGTTTATTGGAGAGGTGGCAGAGCGGTTGAATGCGGTAGACTCGAAATCTACTTTAGGGGTGACTCTAACGTGGGTTCAAATCCCACCCTCTCCGTTTTTCAAGACTTCTGGCGTAAGATATGCAAAGTACATCAAGATAAACTTGCATATCTTACGCCATATTTTAGTGAAGATTTAGAAAAAGCCAATAATTCCTCCACCTCGCTGTTACTAGGAGTTTGTGTGACAACTCATTTGAGAGACTTGACAATTTGCTTTTGTTACAATGATAGAAAATTTGACACAATTCTTAAACTTCAAACCGCACATCTTATTTATGTACGGAAAGAGCGATCGCCCAACTGCTGTTTTGAGCCACATATACAGTATTGTGGAAGAATTCTATCATGTCCGAAAAGAACGCTCCCAATAAAGTTGGTTCGTAGTGAGGACTTTAGTCCGCATCATCCGAGGACTAAAGTCCTCACTACAAACACGTTTTATTACAGTAATACAACAGGCATGAGATGAGTTATTGAAACCAACCTAGGCGAATATGACTTTTATGAACTTAACAATATGATTTTTATGAGTCCATCCAATGACTTTATGAATTGACTTTAAAAAAGCTTTTATTCATAATCATCATATGAACATAAAACAGGACGGAGCCAGTGTCGCCAAAGCCTAGCAGCTAATATTGCGGTCTAGCTAAATCAAATATATGTAGATATTTCTACAGGTTGCAAGCAGGAGTATTTTTTGGTAAGTAACAGATTTATTAGACTGTCCCAGGAAATGCTGACAGAAATCAAAGTATCTAAACAAAATCTATTGCAGGAGAACTAATTATGTATCAAGAACCTCAAAAAAGAAAAGGCCCGCCGCCAATTGTTTTTATTGCATTTCCTTTGATTGCCTGGGGTGCATTCACGTTTATTCCACAGATATTAAAGGGCGGAACTTCACTTAGATTAGTTTCTGGTAACAGTCGTCTCAGTTGGGGAGATAAGATATTGATGCAATCGCAAAAAACAGCAGGAAAACAAGCAGGTGTCAAAGCTTTTGCTGAGGGTAATTACAAAGAAGCTGTTAAAAACTTTCGGGAATCGCTGCAACAAAATCGCAACGATCCAGAGACTCTAATTTATTTAAATAATGCCAAAGTCAATAATGATAATTCTCTGCAAATAGCCGTCAGCGTTCCGATTGGCACTAACCCGAATGTAGCGCAAGAAATGCTCCGAGGAGTTGCCCAAGCTCAAGAGGAAGTTAATGCTGGGGGAGGGATTAATGGTGCGGGTTTGCAAGTTTTGATTGCGAACGATGATAACAGTCCAGATTTTGCCAAAGAAGTTGCAACCGAATTCGTAAACGATCCGAAAATTTTAGCAGTCGTCGGACACAATGCTAGTAATGCTTCTTTGGCTGCTGCTCCTATCTATCAAGAAAAAAAACTGGTGATGGTGACGCCAACTAGCTTTGCTAACAATTTATCAGGTTTTGGTAGCTACATTTTTCGGACAGTCCCCCCGATTCAATCGATGGCGGCTCCTTTAGCAGAATATATGGTTAAGAAAGCTGGCAAAACTAATGTTGCTATCTGCTATGACTCTCAAGCTCCTGATAACGTATCGTTTAAGGATGAATTTGTTTCGTCGTTTTCGGCTTTGGGTGGCAAGGTAGTGCCTACGGTTTGTGACTTTTCAACGCCAACTTTTAATTCGAGTGCTAGCATTGCTGATGCTGTTAGCAAAGGTGCACAAGCGTTAATGGTAGCACCTCATATCGATCGCATCGATCGCGCGATCGACCTAGCTCGCCTCAATACTGGCAAATTAGCGCTCTACGGCAGCACGACACTGTACACCTTTCAAACGGTAAAAGAGGGGAACAAAGACGTTGACGGGCTTGTTTTGTCCGTTCCGTGGCATCCTGACACTAATCCCAACAACCCATTTTCTAAGAATGCGATTCAAAAGTGGGGAGGTGCCGTGAATTGGCGAACCGCCACGAGTTTTGATGCGACTAAAGCTATTATCAGCGGTTTGCAGCGCAGCAATACGCGAGAAGGATTGCAACAAGCACTTAGGGCTCCGAATTTCGTTACCTCTGGTGCGAGTGAGGATGTGAGGTTTTTGCCAACGGGCGATCGATGGAACAAAGCGATTTTAGTACAGGTTCAACGCCAAGGCAACGATTACAGGTTTGTGACGCTCCCGTGATTGGGTGACACAAGAGCGAGTCAGGCACAAATTGAACTCTTTCCCTTCTTTTCTCAACCTTCGCGTCTTTGCGGTTTGTTAGTCTGCGTAGGGTGTGTCGCCATTAAAAATCATGCAGCATTCAATCAACTTTTTTAGCGGCGACTCACCTTATAATATTTATAAAAAAGCTTGCTACAACAAAAATCTTGGGACAGGTGCGTCGCGATGAGATTGTCCCTCTTTTTTGATTATTGTCGATGGCGACGCACCCTACAGCTACTAATGATTAATGTCTAACTGCTATTGCAACTTAACAGCAGCCCGCTGAATCGGCAAAACTTCATCTAATGTCAATTCGCGATCGGCTGTTAGGTGACTGGAACAGCAAATCGTGCTGAAATAAAGAGGACGACCGACAACTTGAGAAAAATGCTGTTCCAAAAGTAACCGAGAAGTAATATCGCCCAACAGTTCAGAGATATCTTTTGTCAATTGTTCAGTATCGTCGCGGTGAGTAATTCTGAACCCAAAAGGCGTTTTGCCGATCGACTTTTTAATCTCCGCATCAAAAGCATCATCTTTACCAGCCACAAAAGCCGCAGACTGAGCTGTCAAAAATTGCCAAGCTTCGGGAAACATCTTGCGAATGTTTTCCAGAGGATTTCCGGTTTCGTAAACTAAAGTAGCAGTTTTGCAATCCATGAATCAAACCTCGGGTAGTAGTGTATCTCGACTGTATTTCAAGTTTTGATATTGGTTATCATATTCATAATTGGCCACTAAATCAAGGGCTGTTCTGTCTTCTCTTCCTCTGCGCTCTCTGCGGCCTCTGCGGTTTAATCATTCAGAAACACTTGTGACGCATCAAAACCAAAGAAACCGGGTTTTTTTCCCAATCTGCACGCCATAACAAAGTATTCTCCCAAAAAACCCGGTTTCTGACTACCCGGCCCAATGCCCTGGGAAAGCCGATTTCCAATGCCCAATGCCCTGGGTAGGCCGATGCCCAATGCCCAATGCCCGATGCCCAATCAAAAAAAACTATCTTTTCCAATACCTGCGCCAGTGAAACAAATTCTCCCACAAATTCTGCATAAAAGTATTGCTGCGGAGACGCTGCGACTCCCAAACAGCAGCAGTTTGACCGTTAATGGCCGAAAAACTCGACCAAATATAAGGAAGTTCGGCGATCGCCTCAACCTTCATTCCGTGACGCACAGCAAAGGCGATCGCATGAATCAACTCCGCAGCTTGCGGGCCGACAATAGTCGCTCCCAAAATCTCCCCGTCACGCCGCCCGACAATCTTACAAAAACCCGTTGTCTCCCCGGACATTTGAGCTCTTTCAACATTCTTGAAATATTCCCTAGCCACAATCAAATCGTCTCCAAAACGGCGCCTTGCTTGCGCTTCTGTCAAGCCAACCCTCGCCAACTGCGGATCGGAAAAAATCGCCCAAGGAATCCCGCGATAATCTATTTGATACATCGGCAAAAACAAAGCATTTTTCACAGCAACCGCAGCTTCGCAATTGGCGATGTGAGGGAACGAATAACCGCCAGCAACATCGCCACAAGCGTAAATTCGAGAATTAGTTGTTTGCAGCTTTTCATTTAAAATCAACCCGCGATCGCTAAATTTAACCCTAGCAGCTTCCAGATTTAACCATGCAAAATTGTGTCCGCGGCCAGCGGCGAGAAAAATCTCCTCAGCTTCGATCGCCCTTGCCCCAGCTTGAATCCACTTTTTACCGTCAATCACCCTAGCTTGAGTCACCTCAGTCGCAGTCAGAATCCGCACTCCTTCAGCTTCCATTCCAGCTTGCACCAAACCAGCAGCCTCGCGGTCTTCTTTAGCCAAAATCTGCGAACTTTTCACCACCAAAGTCACAGCAACGCCCAGCCGAGAAAAAGTCTGAGCCACTTCAACACCGCTGGGATCTGCACCGATTACAGCCAAACTTTTCGGCAACTTTGGCAGTTTTGCTAATTCCCCGACTGTTTCGGAAGTAAAAAAGCCGACAGACGAAAGTCCTTCAATATTGGGAATTGCAGGTAGAGTTGGACAAGCTAGCAAATAACAGCGCGATCGCAATTTCCGATCGCCCGCAATCAAAGCCAAATTCGGTTTGGCAACAAACTCGCTGTTACCAAAAATAATATCAACCCCGCGAGCAGCTAAAACGCCGAGATCGTCAATTTCTGACAAATTAGAAACAACGCCGTCAGCCCACTTCTTAACCCCGTTAAACTGCAATGCGATCGGCATTTCGGAATTAGCCAGATCTGGGCGAAGTCCGAACTGTGGGTGGCTCATCTGGTGAGCAAAACGAGCAGCCTCTCTCAAAGTTTGGCTGTATTTCAAACCCAGGGCGATCGACTCTTTCCCCCCCGCCGGCAAATCTTGAGAATTACTGAGCGGTTCCACCAAAGCAACGCGAGCCGGGAAATTAGTTGCAGTCAAAGCAGCATAACGTCCGGCCGCAGTTCCACCAATAATCACTAAATCATAATCAAGCATAAATAAATTTGTCAGATAAGACGGCGGTTGAAACCGCTCCTATACAAACGATGTCCGCCTCCGCGGACTCAAGAAAACAACGTAA
>NZ_JAEQCE010000011.1:0-61933 GCF_020738665.1 Microcoleus sp. PH2017_08_TRC_O_A | reverse complement strand
TGCTTCTTCTGCCAGCCATTCCGATAACCAGTTCAAGAATGTTTTTAAACAAACACCATTGAGATAAGCATTGTAGCGCGAAATCGGATTAGAATGATGTTGGGCTTGGTGCCATACAAATTCTCGATCGGCTTCGTTAATTGTCAATTGCAAACGGTCAGACTCATGAAAAGCAAGAGGTTGTAATTGGTTGAATTCAAACATTTTTTATTCTCCTTTTTTAAAAGTAGTTAAAGTTTCCAGGAATTGTTGAACGATCGCATCAATAACTTGAGAGCTAACTTCGCAATTTATCGATAAATTCAGAGCGCGACAAGCAGCTAAAAATCGAGGTTTATAAAACTGCACTAGCCATTTTTCGACATACTCCGTCTCCCAAACATTCAGCAATTTTATCAATTTTGCCAGTAATTTATGCTGGGCTTTAGAGATTGTAGCAGCTAGCTCTAATAAATTCATGCCCAGCCGATCGGCAATGTTTTCTTCTGCTAGCTCCTGGCCGTACCGCAGCCGCAAAACTTCTTGCTGTTGAGAGTCAAGTTCCCCGATCGCTTGAACTAATGCGGCTGGTATGTACTCGGATGTATGGGGCGCACGGAAGTCTTTCTTCAGCCATCCAACTACATACTCAGCAACCCATTGATGGGGTTCGGACAAGTTTCCCAATGTTTCTAATAGTTGAATTTTCATTCTTTTGACTTTTCTCGAAATAGATGTTTGGTCTACCCCTAGTCGAATTTCTAGTTCTTTTTGCTTGAATCCGGCACCGTAATAAAGTAATAGTATTTTATGCTGCTCTGGTTGAAAAGTTTCTAACTTTTCGCGAAAAGCCGAGTCAAGTAGGCGGTAATTTTTCCATGCTTGGTTATCCGTACTTTCTATTTCATAGATAGGTGGTTTTCCCACATCTGGTTCACCCAACAATTTGTCACGTTCTCCCTCTGGAAGCTCTTCTAAATATTGTGGATAATTGATGAAATTGGGGTAATTTTGTAACGCAAGAATGCACCTTTTCATCCAATCTTGCATTTTCTCTGCGCTGATGTTTCCTCCCGCCGAGACTTCATGTGGCGCTGAAGGCAGAAACTTTTCTGCATTGTAACATTTCGCTGCTGCCTGAAAATCTTCAATGTCAGCATCCAGCCATTTTTGCCCTCTTTGCCGAATTGCAGGATTATTAACCTTATTAAAGTAATAAACTTGTTTAAAGTATTTCCGTGCAAATTTAATTTGAGAAATATCGGGTTCTCGATATCCAGCTCTTTCCAGAGCTTGCTGAAGATCTGGATCGCTTTTTTTAGCTAGCAGCCGCCAGCGCGAGAACTTACCGATACCTAATTCAGATCTGATAAATTTTATTAAACTTTGCTTAACGTATGTATCTAAAGAGGTCTGATGAGAAATATTATAGGACTTTAAAAGCCTCAAAAGATTGTCAAAATTGTAAATAAAAACGCGAGGACAGTAGAGATATTCCTCCCAAGGGCGAACTTTTGACTGCGACCATACTTCAATAGCAGCATAGTAGCAGCTTTTTTCAAAGTAACTAGCTAAGTGTTCTAAAGCTAGTCTTTTCCTATTGTTTGGTTCCCAGTTTTCGGCAATCTGCGATGGAGCATCAATCGCTATCTGCCTCCAAAATTCGGCTATATTTTTACTTCGATCGGGCTGGCTGCACAACTGTGAAAGTTCCTGATTTCGTTCTTGGTATAACTCAAAGTTGCGTTTCAGTTCCGCAGAATTTTGCCACCGAATCGCAGAGCGACTGTTGTAGCTTGCCAGCACGAAATACGTAAAAAAACTCTCGCCGTTATCTCGACGATAGGGCAATTTGGGCATACTTTCCTGAGAAGGGTTGGGCATCTTAGCTGATTCTCGAATAACAACAAAGGAAAAATTGATCCGGGATTTTTTAGTTGAAACTTGACTTGCCTAGTTGGAAGCTATGCCTGAGCTCGGGCAGCTACTCCATCGCAGACTGTTCGCCGGTAAGGGGTTGGAGATGCTGCTGGGTGGCAGCAGGAAAGGTGCGATCGATTTGAGCATAGAGGCTGCAAGAGAACTGGGGTTGGAGATGTTGCTGGGTGGCAGCAGAAAAGGTGCGATCGATTTGAGCATAGAGGCTGCAAGAGAACTTTGGAAGCTTACTACTTACTTATTGGCACCGCCAGCCGACAATTATGCAGGTGGCTTTGAGTTGGAGACGCAGAATTGTTTCTGAGGAAGGCACTAGGACATCAGTCCAGTAGAACCTGCTGCATTAGGTCCCGACGAATTTTTTGTCGGGCGTCGAACGCTGAAACAACCTTTTTTCGTTGAGAATCATTCTACTGGACTGGCGTTCCAGCAGTGTATCTATTGCTTGCCCCCGTGCTGAGGCTGAAAGTGGGGCTGGTGTCTAACTCTTGAGACATAACTGCTTGAGTTGGAGTTACGACAGGCGAACTTCCCGACGCTTTTCTCCAAAAGTGGGGCGCTAGATCTCACAGGTAGTCCCAGAAGAGCTAGCTGATTGCCTCGGTTATTGCATTGTCCTGCGATCGACCGCGATCGCCCTTCGGTTCAGGAGCGCGATCGTCTCTAGCCGCCAGCTAGCTCGATCGCTCTTGCTTATTCGTCTCTTGCTTGTTCAATTGAACGACTATCGAGCAATTTGCAGAAATTTGCAGACATAATTTTGAACATTTTAGCTAAAAAATAGCCTCAACTTCAGAGATAAATTTACGCTGATTGTCTAAGATGTTGATAACTACGAAAATTGCCGATCGCACAAATTTATTTGCATATTTTTGAACTATGGCATTTCTTTTAAGTTCCCATAACGTTGCCAAATATTTAAGAGACTTAGACCTCTGTACTGATATAGATCCAGATCTCTTTCATGTAGATTCAGTTGCCGCTAAAAACTTTAACTTGTTAGTAACTCTCCCCAACGGTTACAAATACCTTGTCAAGCAGGAACGCTGTGCCTCTGATGGCAAATCTGCTGGCGAATTTCTCAACGAATGGCGAATTCAAGAGTTGTTACGGGTATTTCCCGAACTGGACAGCTTTCGTTCGTTATTACCAGTAGTGTCGCATTTTGATGCTGAAAATTCCATCATTGTTTGCAACTACCTAGACGACTACCGCGATTTAGCTGATTTCTACGCGAAAGAGAATGTTTTTTCTAGCGCGATCGCATCCTCGATCGGCACTATTATAGCCACCATCCACCGCGAAACATTCAACCGCCACAACTATCAAGATTTCCTCGTTCGAGATACTGAGACTGAACTAAAAGACCAAGTTCCTAACTTAATTCGCAGCTTAGAACGAATCACTCCCGAATTTTTCGGTTTAGTTCCGGCAGATGGCCTAAAATTCTTCGTTCTCTACCAACGCTACGAAAGCCTTGCACGCTCGATAGCAGAACTTGCTACTGCTTACAACCCTTGTTGCTTAACTCACAACGACCTAAAACTAAACAACATCCTCCTTCACCAAGATTGGCATCAAGATTGGCAACCATCCAACCAAAACATTGTCCGACTGATTGATTGGGAACGTTCTACTTGGGGAGAACCTGCCTTTGATTTAGGAACTCTAATCGCCAGCTACTTGCTAATCTGGTTAAGTAGCTTAGTTATCAGTCAAACACTCACTATCGAAGAATCGTTGCGATTAGCCGCAACTCCTCTCGAACAGATTCAGCCTTCAATTAATGCTATGACTGTAGCTTATTGCGATACCTTCCCAGAAATAGTAGAACATCGCCCCGATTTCTTAAAGCGAGTCGTGCAATTTGCTGGCTTGGCATTAATTCAACAAATTCAAGCCACGATCCAATATCAAAAATCTTTTGGCAATACCGGAATTTGTATGCTCCAAGTTGCCAAAAGTTTGCTGTGCCGTCCCGAACAATCAATGCCAACTGTTTTCGGCAGTGCTGCTGCTAGCCTAACTCAACTCAACCAAGCCGCTTAAAATATTCCCTCGCGATGCAACTCAATATGCAACTAATTGATTCTCCTCCAACACCACACCAAGATTTTCCAGAAAGCAAATTGCTAGATACCTTCCAAGACATCATCAAAGTCCAAATTCAGCCTAACTTTTGTATTTTCCACCCCGATTACAAACCGTTAGAACTCCCTGTGGAGATAGTCAATCGGTTTAAAGGAATGCCAACAGAAGTACAAAATCGGTATATCAACTTGCAACTTCGCAGTTTTCTCTATGGTATTCATTATAACGGTTCTCTGAAAACTGCCCTTGCACCCGATGCAAATTCCGAACCGAAATCCCTGTATCAAAATTTAGAAAATAACACCATTCTGGGAGTAGATTTAGCCTTTTACGAACGATTGCACGAAAGTAATGATGGAGAAGGCTACTTCGATCCAGGTTGGGTTGCGATCGGGCAAGAAACTGATGGTAGTTTAGCTGTCAATAAAGGCGGGTTAACTTTACATATCGATCGAGAACGTCACCTCCAACCAAGCCAAGGAAATGCTGGCATTGGTGATTGCGTCACTATTCGGATGCCCAAAAATTTCGTTCAAAACGGATTTTACATGGCAGTAGGGAATGCGGGGCCGCAAAGTTACGATACAGACAAACCTGTGGAAACAGTGCGCGTTTACTTTAACTTAACTCCTGAAGGCGCAGTTGCAGTTATGGGCAAGCTAACGCACCTGCTAAACGCAATCTCAATTCCCTTCACCTTTAAAGTGTTATACAACCCAGGGGATTACGGGCGCTATGACTCAGGAGTTCTCTACTTTGAAAAAAGTAGTTATGAAGCAGTCCGGCTAGTTTTACAAACAGTGTATGCAGAGTCAAAAGCACATTTCCAAACAGAAATTCCCTTATTTACCAAGCCGCTAGCACCCGGTTTAGGGTTAGCAGAAGAACCAAACTGCAAATTTGCAGCCCAAGAAAGCTTCGGGATGAACCGCTGCCAAATTGTGGCCAATGGCTTATTGGAAGCTTGGCACAAAGGAGATGAGTTACCAGAAGCGCGAATGAATGCTATTTTTCAGAACTTCTCGCTAGTGGGGATTGACTGGCAGCGTGCCTATCTAAATGCGAATTCCGAAGATATTTATACAGCTTTAGAACTATGAAAATAACCGATCTCGCTTTACCATCGATCGCCCCTTCAAATGCGATCGCTCCTGCATTCGATAAGTTTCCACAGTCTGATTTGCCATTTTACCGCAAGCTGGGACGAACCGATTTAACCGTTAGTTGTTTGGGATTAGGAGGCGGAGGCGGTATTTCTAGTGAGGATACTCTCTACGCTTTCGATCGAGGAATTAACTACTTTTTCTATTCCAGTGACTTGCACCACTATATCTACAGTTCGATGGCTGATGCCTTGCGAAAATTATGCGATCGCCGTTCATCAGTGCGAGAGAAAGTGGTGCTGGCGACGGTGACTTACATCAAAAGTCCAGAAGCAGCGATGGCAGCATTGTTGGATCAGTTTGTGGAACTGGGAATTGACTATATTGATGTTTTGTTTTGGGGTTGGTTCGGCACTAATGACGGACAAGCTTTACAAGATTGTTTGCAGCTTTCTCCTGATTTGAGAGGCAAAAATTCGGTTTATCAGCGCACGATCGAAAGAATGTTTGGGACTTCCGAACGCCTCAAAAAAATGGGTGCTGTGCGTTATATTGGTGCGTCGTTCCACGATATCACTTTGGCTCGGCCGTGGTTGGATAGTCCGCTGTTAGATGTGGTGATGGTGAGGCATAATGTCGCCCACTGTTCCGCTCAAAGTCAGATTTTCAATCAGTTGGATACGCAAGATGCAGAACGACCGGGGATAGTTACTTTTAAGTCTACAGGTTCTCATTCCGGTGCGCTTTGGGATATTCCGGCTGGTTTGCCTGCGGGATGTTGGCAACCTTCTGTGCCGGATTTGTATCGCTATTCTTTGAGCCAAAACTGCATGGATGTCTGTTTGGCAGGTTGGCAAAGCCGGGAAGAGATAGATGCTGCGATCGCAGGTATCCAAAAAGGTCAATTAACCCCTGCTGAATTGGATTATCTCAATGTTTATGGCGATTTGCACCGCAACCGTTTGAAGGTACAAGAAGTGCCGCCGGAACGATTGCTGTACTGTGCTTAATGGCGCTTAGTGGCGATCGGCTACCTTATAACACCAATTCACTAATCCCAGACGCCTGTTTTATTTGGGTTGGAGCAACAAAATATCGAAGCTCTCTAAACAAAATAAATCTGGTTTCTCATTCCTAATTACCATTTTGTCAATTTTGTCAATCAAATACACAGGATAAAACCATGCAAGAAACTTTAGAAAAATTGGTGTTGCCAGAAATTTTACCTGCAAGTGATGAAGCTGTTGTTGCCTACCTGCGCCATTCTTACAAATTTGCTGAAATGGCAGCACTGGCTGAACGAGATACCCTAATTTTGGCAGTTTGCCAACAGCTTGGCATCAGTATTTCTGATGAGGAATTGCAAGTGGCGGGGGATGCTTTTCGCTTGGAACACAAATTGCTGGGTGCATCTGAAACCTTGGCTTGGTTGGGAAAACAGCGAATTAGCCCAGAAGATTGGTCACAAGGAATTCGAGTATCGTTACTGACTCATAAGTTGAAAGAGCATCTTTTTGGGGAAGCGGTAGATAATTATTATATGACCAACCGGGATGATTATCGGCGGGTGGCTTTGTCTCAGATTTTAGTTCGCGACTTGACAGAAGCTTTGAAAATTGCCCAATCGTTAAGCGTAGAAAATGCCTCTTTCTGTGCGTTAGCTTTGGAACACTCGAAGGGGAAGCGATCGCAACAAAATGCTGGCTTTGTGGGGATTCAATTTTTGGCAGAATTGCTACCGGAGATTGCCAAAGCTGTTGCTGAGGCGAAGGAAGGTGAAGTTGTTGGGCCAATTCAGACAAAGTTAGGTTATCACATTTTGAGAATTGAGAAGCGGTTTTCTGCTGAATTGGGTGAAGTCAGGGAACAGGTTTTAGAATCGCTGTTTCAGGCTTGGTTACAGACGGGAAGCACTTCTGGGGACAGTGCGACAAGGTAGATAATAGGATAGTTAAATTGGTTTACCGACTTGTGGATTTTTCCAGAAGTCGGTTTTTTCAGTAGTTCAAATTTACAGGTTTTTTTGGGTCATAAGTTTTGTGATTTTGTCTTAATTTCGGGCTGCGTGATTGTATGCGTAAGTGGGTACAAACTATTTTTAGTTATTAGGCATAGGTTAGTAGCTAGTTTCTCTTTACAAAACTGTTAATTTTATGTCTTTTATAACTTTTAAATTATCTTGCAATCTTTGTGGGAAGAGTGTTTTAATAAATATACGGCAGTTGTCAAATAAACAAATTGCCTGACAAACAACTATCAAGTTTGAGGAACACTAACAATGGCTACGATTAAAATTGCAGATTTGACTCCGATCGGTTCTGAATTTTTTACCGATTCTGAAAGCTATCTGAATGAGTTGACAGATGACGAGTTGAACATGACAAAAGGAGGGAGTTCTATTTGGTGTAGCATCGCTATTACCGTGATTACTTATTACACGTTTAAACCCGTTTATGTGTACTAAGATTCAGTGATAAAAAGCTGACGGGGTGACAACCCCGTCAGAAAACAGCTAGTATGAGGGTGAGATTGCAATTGCATTTTTTACTGTAAGTTTAGTATAATTTCTAATTCCGGAGCTTAGACATAGTTTTAGTCACATGAAATGGATTTGAAGGTAAGTTTAGGATTGATGCTTTTCCCTAGCTTTCCAATCTGTTACGGTTCAGTTAAGAAGTTTTTACTGATTATTGTAAGGCGAGCCGGAAAGCTCGCTAAAGATACATCTCTAGCGAGCTTTCCGGCTCGCACTCCCCTTAACTGAAACGTATTGAAGGCTAGCCTATCTAACTACCAAAATCCAAATTTACCACAGCTTCCACTTCCTCAACCTGCTGTTTCACCCAACCGCTAAACAAATCAGAAATAATTTGATACCGCAACTTCTCATCCAACTGCGGTTTAATCACTTCCTCAACCCAAATTAAATGTACTCCCTTAGCACCCACAATTGGCTTTAAAACCTGTGGCGGTTTAGCAGCAAAAACAGCAGCAGAAATCTCCGCCTTCATCTCCCCGCGCCGCACAACTCCCCGATACCCTCCACGACGGCGTAACTCAGTATCCTGAATATATTGATGAGCAACTTCAGGAAAAATCATCTCCCCCTCTTGCAAAGCATAAAACAGTTCCATCGCCAAATCTTCATCATCCAAAACCACTTCATAAATGACAGCACCTGCATAATCTAATTGATGTTCCACAAACCAAGACTCTACCTTATCTCCAAACAAATGTTGCGCCAATTTCCCCGAAATAACGTTGGTGTAAACCATTTCCTCAAAATCATCTAAAGATAGGCAATTTGTCTTCAACCATTCCCAGGTTTCATCAGCAGTCTTCAGTTTGCTGATTAACCGGATATTGTCAGCAGCTTGCTGTAATTCTTCAGCTTCCACTTTGATACCCGCCTCTGCTGCTGCATCTCTTACTACCTTCCGAGTAACAATTTGCTCGATCAGAGAAGGAATTTGGCACGACAACTTGATTTGATGCAGAATATCTCGATCGAAAATAGTAATAGTTTGTGACATGACATTCTCCTGAAATGTAAAATTAACTCAATTATTTGTAGATACACCGCTAATTTACAGCTTTAAATCGCCTTTTTGTAACTTCTTGAATGGGTCAAGAATAAAGTCAATCAGGCGACGCTGACGGATAATTATCTCAGCCGTTGCGGGTTGACCGGACTTGAAAGGAATACACTTACTTTTTGGCTGAATACAAGACTGCACCAGATCAATTTCCACATCATAAGTAATTAGATTTCCTTGGGCTGTTTGCGTAATCTTAGAATTAGGCGATACCCGACTTAGTTTGCCTTTCACAACTTCGTAATCCTGGAAAGGATATTCATCAAATTTGAGGTTGGCATCTTTTTGTTGATTACCCGATCGTAATGACTCGCTTTCAGAAGTCGGAATCTGTCCCTTAAATACGAGGGTAGTTCCCTTGGGTGCAATCTCTGTAATTAGCTGTTTAGGTTGTACTACTGCACCTTCTCGCGTAATAGGTAGCGCAAAAATAGTGCCATCAAATGGCGCACGAATCAAATATTTTTCTAGCTGCTTTTTAAAAGAGCTAACCTGATTCTTTGTTTGCTCTATTTCAGAGCGTACAGCAACAATTTGCGTGTTTAAATCCGTAAGCTGCTGTTCTATTTTTGAGACAGCTATTTTCCCCGATTGAATCAAGCTTTGATAACCGCGTTTTTGTTCTTCCAAACGCAGCTTAGCTTGCTCAATATCAGATTGAGCTTGACGGATAATTCTCTGATAGTTACCCTGCTGCTCTTTTAAACGAAGCTCAGCTTGTTTAATATCAGACTCAGCTTGATAGAGAATCTTTTCATAGCTACCTTTTTGTTCCGTTAAGCGAGACTCTGCTTGAGAAATATCAGATCGCGCTTGTCGGCGTTGTTGATAGTTTTCTTCAACCGACTGTACTATTTCTGCAAATCGATCTTTTGAAATAGCACCCGCATCAAAAGCCATTTTATAGCGTTGCAATTTTTCCTGAGCTTTTCCCAAACGAACCGCTGCTAAATTATAGGCAGCTTGGCTGGATTCAATGCTTTGCCTTACTTGAGCAACTTGCGCGAGTTTTTCTTCTTTTTGTAAGTTGTAAGTAGCCTTCAAAGCATCAAAACTCTGTTGTGCTTGGGCTAACTGTGCGATTTTCTCTTCTTTTTGAAAGTTGTAAGCAGTTTCGAGGGTACTAAAATTCTGCTTTGCTTGAGCAACTTGTGTTTGTTTTTCCAATTCTTGAACTTTACTTTGTTGCTGTTGAGCCGCAATAGCAATTTCAAACTGGTTTTTCTGAATTGCTAACTGGCTGAGTCGATTTTGTTGTCCTTCTAATTTAATTTCATTCTGCTGAATCTCATCACGAATTGATTTAGAGTCCAGTTCAACTAAAATCTGATTAGCTTTTACCTCATCCCCTTCTTTGACACGCACTTTAATCACCGCAACGCTACCTTGAATATCTGCTTCTCGCTTAACCGTATCTCCCTTAAGTTCAAGCCTGCCTCTGGCAGTACCCGTTTCATCCACCTTGTAAAGCATTGACCAAGGTAAAACGATACCAACAAAAATTACCAAAAAATACAGCAATCCTCGCGTCCAAGTCTTTGGCAAGGTATCGAGTAATTCCTTGGTAGCATAGGACCAATCATCTGTCTGGATAACTTTACCATTTGTAGGGTTAGGAAGATCTCTTTCATCAGATAAGCTTTCTGGTTCGTGGGAATTAAGCTCAAATTCAGCGACAGAGTTTGATTTATTAGGCATATTTCTCCAAGTGTTGATGTTTGTTTTCAGGCATCCTAAAAAATGACGTAACTTGTAGTTATAGCCCAATACGGTTTACTTAACGCTTTTTTAGGAATTTCATCTGACGATTTTCTAAGCAATACAGGTATTTTTTGCAAGTCAGATTCTTCTTAAGTCAACCGTATTGAGTTATAGCCTTTCTGGTGGTAGGTGAGGTACTCCAGAAACGCTTTTCAATCCTTAAATTCAAAGAATCAGATGCACCTCATGTTGTTGAGAACCGCTATATAACCTTTCTGGTGGTAGGTGAGGTACAGAAAAATGCTCCCTAATCCCAATTTTCTCCCGATGCTGCTGTACCTCATGTTGTTCAGAACCGCTATAGTTGTGTCTATCTATCAAACTGCAACATCCAATTGTTGCTGATTGAGATAGAAATACTGACCGCGTTTAGCCATCAAATTTTCGTGGTTGCCTTTTTCCACCAAAACGCCTTTGTCTAATACCAAAATTAAGTCAGCATTACGCACTGTTGAAAGGCGATGAGCGATAATTATGGTGGTGCGATTTTTGCGAATATTGGCGAGATTATTCTGAATGATTCGCTCGGACTCAGCATCTAGGTGACTGGTAGCTTCATCGAAGATTAACAGTTGGGGATTACCTAACAAAGCGCGAGCGATCGCAATTCTTTGTCTCTGTCCTCCTGATAACATTCCACCACCTTCTCCAATTTGGGTTTCGTACCCCATCGGCAGCTTTTTAATAAACAAATCTGCCCCTGCTTGTCGCGCTGCTTCGATAATTTCTTCTAGCGTAGCTGACGGTTGTCCTATGGCAATATTGTCCCGAATTGTACCCCCAAATAAAAAGGTATCTTGGTCAACTACACCTATTTGAGAACGGAGCGATCGCAACAATATGCTGTTTAGATCTTGACCGTCGATCGATACTTTCCCGTCCGTAGTAGGATAGAGTCCCAACATCAGTTTAGAAATCGTTGTTTTTCCAGAACCACTACGACCAACTAAGGCTACAGTTTGCCCTGGCTTTACCTCGAAGCTGAGATTTTCCAAAACATTAATATCGCTTTCTGGATGATAGCGAAAAGTAACTTTATCGAACCGAATATAACCTTTGATTGCTGGTAAAGATTGCCGAGATTGTTGCTGTAAATCTTCCTCTGGTTCCGCTTCGATTACATCATGGATGCGTTCGATCGCAATTACCACTTCCTGCAATTCATTCCACAGCACAGTCAGCCGCTGAAAGGGATGAATGACGTTACCTAGCAGCATATTAAAAGCTACTAATTGCCCCGGTGTAAGTTCACCTTTAATTACCAACCACGCGCCAAACCACAACAAACCTGTTGTTACCAAAGCCTCGATCGTACCGCTAAATATCTGGAGTCTATTCCCAATTACTTGTCCGGCAAAGTTACTTTTAACTGATTTATTCAGTAATTCTTCCCAATGCCAGCGAACAGTTTGTTCTACAGCTAAAGATTTGACAGTGCGGACACCCGTAAGTGCTTCAATTAAATAACTGCTTTCCCCAGCCAAAGCATTAAAGATATCTCGGGAAGTTTTTTGCAAGAAAGGAGTAGCAATTAACGCTAATAAGATAAACGGCGGAACAATTACCAGCGCCAGCAAAGCCATCTTCCAACTGTACCATAACATCAGGCCTACGTAAATGAAAACCGTCAGTAAATCCAGCAGTATAGATAAAGCTTCACCAGTGAGAAAGCGTTGAATTTTGTGGTTTTCTTGAACGCGGGAAATAATGTCACCAACATAGCGCGACTCGAAGAAGCTGAGAGGCAAACGGAAGGTGTGTCTGATAAAGCCAACAATCAGCGCTAAATCGACTCTACTTGCTGTTTGATCTAGCAAATATTGCCGCAGTCCGGTCATGGCAACTCGGAACAAACTAAAAATTAGTAACCCTACCCCGAATGCAGTTAAAGTCAACTGACTTTGGCGTTTCACTACATTGTCCAAAATCATTTGAGTGAATAACGGCGTAATCAATCCAAAAATTTGGATGAATAGGGAAGCTATGAAGACTTCAAACAGTACAATACCGTGCGGTTTTGCCAACTCAAAAAACTGCCAAAATGGGGTACTATACTCTTTGGCAGCTCTAATTAAAGCTGTGGGTTGCAATAACAAAGCATTGCCAGTCCAACCTGCTTTAAATTGAGCGTGCTTAAGGGTGCGTTGACCGATAGCTGGATCGGCTACAATGACGTGCTTGCGAGTGATTTCGTACACTACAACGTAATGCTTACCTTCCCAATGCGCGATCGCAGGTAGATTTTGTTTCGCTAATTGGTCTAAACTGGCTTTCACGGGTCGGGTGGAAAATCCGATACTTTCTGCTGCTGCTGATAGACCTCGTAAAGAAGCACCATTGCGATCGACATTAGCCATATCCCGCAGGTGGTTAATGCTAAAGCGCTTACCCCAATAGCGAGCAACCATTACTAAGGAAGCAGCACCACAGTCAGACGCACTTTGTTGCGCAAAGAAGGGATAACGCCGGATAATTCGCTGCCACAAGTGACCCGCTTGTAACGTGGGACTGGGAAAGAAAGCTTTACTAATTTTTTTATGGTTTTTTGGTTCGATTGGTAATTGGCGATCGGGAAAAGTGTTTGCTTTTTCGCTATTTTTTTCATCCGCTGTGGGAGTGTCAGTTCCTCTCAACTGTGAATCTCGCAAAACAGCCTGATGATGTAGGTGTTCTCGAATTTTAGGATATTTGCGAATTAGGTTTGAAAGGTACTTGCTGGGAATAAAACAGAGTTTAGGTACATCTCGGGCAGCCTTAGCTGAGTAAGGTTCAAAAAAATTTTCTGGAAATAATGTTAACTCCCCAAATAATTCACCTGCTTTCAATGAAAGAACTCTGTCATTTTGACTGTGGATTAATCTTACTTTCCCTGCAATAATAATGTAGATGCCACCTTCAGCGTTTTGTGAACTCCAAAATTGTTTTGCTGGCTGAGGCTCTAAAACTTGAATATTTTGACCCATTTCTGCCATTTGTTTTTCTAGAAAAGATTGTCCTAATATTTTTTCCAGCACTTCATTAGAAATACATAAATCAGATTGATTCTGAACCATAGTTGTAATCTCAACGGATAGAATTGAAAGACCAAAATTCGGAGGAAACTGAGACAGAGGTTTCTGTGAGATCGCGGATCGCTAGGCGGTTGCCACTGGGTGGGGTATCCTCCACAGGAGTTGATTTTGGTCGGGTGGATAGTCCCATGTCTTTGAGCAAGCGATTGATGTGGCGATCGCTCAACTCGATGCCAAATTCTTTAGCGAGATGCTTGCTTAACCATTGTCCTGTCCACCGCCGGAACGAGTAACCATAATCGCGGGGGCTATTGCTAGCCAGTTCTTTCAACCGTTCTAGGTACTGGTCGCTGACGGTTTTAGGGCGACCGATCGGGCTATCATTCCAGTTGTGAGCTTGACCGGCCTGCGCCATTAAAATCCAATGGCGCGCTGTTCCTTGAGAGCATCCCAAGGTTTGACAGATTTGGGTTTGAGTTTTGCCCTCCGCAGCCAGCAACATAATTTGGATGCGCTGGCGGTACAGTTCGGGTAAATCGCTTTCTAGACTTTTTTGTAAGAGTTTGTGCTGAAAAGGCGTCAATAGCTGGTGCTGCTTAAGGCGCGAGGGTTGGGAGGAATCGCGATCGGGCAGCTCGCCTGGGCCATTGTCGGACTGAAAGGGATGGCGTGACATATTGAGAAACTGATGAGACTCTAAAACCTTATTTGGAGACACAAGGATCTCAATATGCAGCGGCGGCACCTTTTTTATATGTTTCGCTCCCACCATCAGGCTGTTAGAAGAGGGCAGTCTTTGTCCGAACACTGGAATTGACACAAGGAACCTTGTCAACCAAAGAACCTTCTCAACCAAGGAACCTTCTCAACCGTAGAAGGCCAGCCCAGTAGAATGATTCTCAACAAAAAATGGTTGTTTGGGCACTCGATCGACGATGTACTGGTCTAAACCAGCCTGCGTCAGGCGTGATTAACTTTCGTTGCTTTCTTTGAGCATTTCGATTCCTAGCTTTCTTTAAGCATTTCAATTCCTAACCGTAAGTTCACAAATATTTTTTATTTGCTGAAAATTTGAAAATCTCGAACACACGATAACCGCAGCGCTTGCATCCTTACCAAACATATCAACAAACCGGAGTGCGATCGCCCCGAATTCCTCTTGACCCCGCTCATCCAACGCATTAAGAAATACCCCAAACCAATGCAGCAATGCAGTAAGTATGCAAGACTTTGGAGCGTCGGGTCG
Organism: Microcoleus sp. PH2017_08_TRC_O_A; assembly: GCF_020738665.1. Taxonomy (NCBI): domain Bacteria; kingdom Bacillati; phylum Cyanobacteriota; class Cyanophyceae; order Oscillatoriales; family Microcoleaceae; genus Microcoleus; species Microcoleus sp. PH2017_08_TRC_O_A. Next base: position 47,208 of record NZ_JAEQCE010000011.1, on the reverse strand, counting down.
AGTATACACCAAGCATGAAAATCGAAGGCCACGGACAGGCTAAAATCCTCACCCAAGAGGAAATCGAACTTTTGTTCAACGAAGGTTTGCAGACCGATCGCGATCGCACCCTCTTCGGAGTTTGCCTCTACACTGCCTGTCGCATTGCCGAAGCTTGTTCGTTGGAAGTCATCGATATTTACACTGCCAAAGGTACAGTCCGACCTACAATCAACTTCCGCAAGGGCAACACCAAGGGAAAACTCCAAACCCGCACGATTCCGGTGATCGAGGATTTGCGATCGCTCCTGACATCTTGGAAACCCTACGCGGGTCAAACTTACTTATTCCCCGGCCGCCATCGCTGCCATCATTGGAGACACCTGCACCCCGACTCAGCGGACAGAATATTGAGAGAAGCGTTCTCGCGCGCCGGCATCGAGGGAGCATCCACCCACAGCTTCCGCCGCACCGCCCTCACCCAGATGAGCAACGCGGGCATTCCTTTAAGAATCATCCAAGAAATTAGCGGTCACAGCAACCTCGAACAGTTGCAGCGGTACTTAGAAGTGAAGCCGGATCAAGTGCGGGGGGCGATCGCCTCTTTATCAATGCTTTCCTACACCGGAAAAGGTGCATTACCCCACGTACCCGATGAAAAAACTGCCGCACCGTTGCCCGTCGAGCAACACCCGCAAGCCCTCACGGACTCGGATGCCAAAGAAATTCCCAACTGGTGACGTTGGTTTCTCCCCCAAAACAGATGCTCTCCTGACGATTTGCTACACTTATCAGTCGCTTTAACCCCAAAGTCAGAAGCTCTCACCTCTGTATTTGTTATCGCTCTAGATCGAGTTTATTGAATATAGTTTTGGAGAAGTTCCTGAAAATATTTTATGCGCTCTTCTACATCCTTTCGCTCGCCATGCCTTCCATCAAAGATATATCTATTTGTTCTTTTTGAATGCAACAATCGCTCGTTTGAATATCTTGTTGCCTTGGTGGTTGCCGCATTTTGTATGATGCGGTTTTTGGCTTTTAAATTTATTGAAAAAGCCTGCATTATCGTAAACGATTTTTCGCGATGGACTCGATTCTCGGTTTTTGAAAGTGGCTAAAAATGCACTCTCGCCAAAAACCGCGTAAACTAACTCGATAGTTTCGTTAAATAGAGATTCGAGCTCGTTCAAAACCCGATCTGGCCAGTTATTGGCTGGTCTCAGATAATCATCTAAAAAACCGTCTAGGGGGGACTTTAACTTATCTAAATGCCTGCCAGCAAAAAATAGTTGAGAGCGATCGGAGCGATCGCCTGTACTGAATGTTTCGCCAGGAATTAAGTAGCTATTCGCGCTCATGTTTTTCCTCCTATTTCGGTGATTCGCCATCTTAATTACCCGCATACCGCCCGAGTTGCTGGGAAGCCTGATGGATCTGTTAGCTGCGTGTGGAGTACCTGCGCGAGGGCGAGCGTTTTCTGTGCTATTATAGCACGTGCAGGCACACCCGCTCGGAAATAGCCGGGGGGTCAGTATGCCTTAAAAGCACGTGGTGCGGCATACTGCGAGCCGATCGGGGGAGCGCCAGCAGTGAAGGCTCTCTGGTTCAGCAAACAAGCTCGCCACCAGCAACTACTATCCCGAACCAGAGAGCCGATGGCAACCAAGAACTTCAGAATTGTGGGGTACCTACCAGCAGAGCAACACCAAAAGTTGCGCGACTACATGACAGAGGAGTCTTTGACCGAAAGTGCCGCGCTCGTCAAAATCATCAAGCAATTCTTTGAAACAGCCCCAGCGCTTTCTGCGGAAGCAGTAGCTTCCGAAACGAGGGAAAATTTCGCCCGACTGCAAGCAGAAATTGCTGGTTTGCAAGGGCGAGTTGCAGCCTTAGAAGCGGGAATTCAACGCCAATTCAAAAGTTCCCCGCCTCATTTTGCAGCAGGGCAGCCTGCAATGAAGCTGCGACCCCTAAAAGCTGCCGATTTAGCAAAACGGCTGGGAGTGAGTGCCGAAACTATTGAAAATGCTGCTTTAGGCGGCAGCGCTGCTTTTAGGGAATGGAGCAAGCGGCGAGATCCGGCTTCTCGGGCGTGGCTTCATCAGGGCAACCTGTTCTACCCGCAGGAAGATTGAGTTGCAGCGAACCCGCTGCTAGCGGTGGCCGAATGTAGTTTGACGATCGCACGCGAGCGGAGCATTCCCAATCGGAAGTAACGCCTTTAGAATGAGTTGTGTTAGCGGGTGCACCTACAAACCTGCTTTTAGGAGAATAGTTGACAATGTGGCTTAAATACGGCGTTGCTCAAGCGCGGTGAACTGGCGAGCATTGATGGAGTTGTGCGGGGAAAAACTCAGCCCGCCTTGTCTTTGATGTTGCTTTATCTGCGGGGCTTTCTTGCTTGGAAGAACGGCGGGCTGACTTGTTGATTTATCGATCGCAGTTGAGGCGCATCAAGAGTGAACTCGCTCTACAATTTCATCAAACTTGATTGTAAAATTTAGATGCGTCCCAGCTTACTTACTTGTTGGATGAAAAATGGCGACGATAAGTCCGATCGCGCATCGGGCAATTTCGACCCTTCGATTCTAAATTGCCCAAACGCTTACACCTCAGAAATTGAAGTTTCACACCTCATAACTCAACCGAATTAAAATCTCTAGGCCCGATCGCATTCGCAGCAACTCCATTTAGGGTCGCTATCAATTGATTGTTGCTCGCCAATCTAATTAATGTAGCATTATTTCCAGCCGATATCGACAGTTTTCCAAAATTCAAACCCTTGGCTAATTGAATTGAATCTTGACCCTTAGTAAAATCAACAATCGTATCAGCCCCCAATCCCACACCCAACACGAAAGTATCCCGCCCCGCCCCACCAGTCAGAGTATCGTTACCAAGCCCGCCTCTAAGCAAATCGTTCCCTCTACCGCCAGATAAATTATCGTTTCCTGCACCCCCATTCAAAACATCATCGCCTTGCAAGCCACTCAACACGTCATCCCCACCAAGACCATTAATAATATCGCTGCCGTTGCTGCCAGTTAGAGTGTCGTTATTAGGCGTACCCCCGACTGTATTATAAACGCTATCAAAGTCAAAAACAAAGATATCTGAAACGTTATTTGTATCCCCCGGAACCAGATTGCTAGCCAGCGAATAAAACGCTACTCGCTTGCCGTTATTAGACAGGGCAGGAAGCAAAGAAATACCGTTAGCGATATCACCAGCAGCATCCGCAGAAATGCGATTAGTAGTATTAGTTTGCAAATCGCGCATAAAAATATCGCTGCGGTTGTTCGTGTCTCCCGGTACTAAGTTAGAAGCTTCAGAAGAAAACGCCACAAATCAGCCATCTGCCGAAATAGAGGGATGCTTTGAATCGCCGTTAGCGATATCGCCAGTCGCAGACACAGAAACGAGGACAGTAGTATTAGCTTGCAAATCTCGCACAAAAATATCTCTACTATTGTTTCCATCTCCCCCTACTAAATTAGAAGCAGCAGATTCAAAAGCGACAAACCTCCCGTTAGCAGAGATTGCTGGAGTAAAAGAACCGGCATTCCCCCCACTTCCCGTCCCAGAAACAGATACGCGATTCGTAGTATTAGCTTGCAAATCCCGCACGAAAATGTCGCTGACACTATTCGCATCCCCCGGCACTAAGCTGGATACCCCCGATTCAAAAGCTACAAATCGCCCGTTAGCAGAAATAGCAGGAACCTCGAAAGAATCAGTACCTCCGCCACTTGCGGAAACAGAGGCACGAGTAATAGTATTGGTTTGCAAATCCCGCACAAAAACATCTGGAAGATTATTCCCATCCCCCGATACCAGATTGGAACTGTCCGAAACAAAAGCCACAAATCTCCCGGCTTCTGAGATAGAAGGGGCAGAAACAGAATTTCCGTTTCCCTGTTCTCCCGTTCCAGAAACAGAAATGCGATTCGTAGTATTGGCTTGCAAATCCCGCACGAAAACGTCAGCTCGGTTATTCGTATCTCCTGCTACAAGATTGGATGCTAAAGATTGAAAGGCTACAATTTGTCCGTTGTTAGAAATTGAAGGCAGCGAGGAAATACCGTTTCCCTGTTCGCCAGTTCCAGAAAGCGAAACGCGATTTGTGGTATTGCTTAATAAGTCGCGTATAAAGATATCGGCTGTGTTGTTCGTATCGCCCGCTACGAGATTGGAAGCGAAAGAATCAAAAGCCACAAATCGTCCACTGGCAGAGATAGAAAAAGATAAAGAAGCAGCAAAAGCAAGTTCGCCAGCCGAATTTGTAGAAACCAAAGTTGTCGTCATAAATTCCTCAACAGTTATTATTTAGTCAAATTAGCGATCCGAACGTTCTTAAACTTTTAGTCTTTCCATATTTATTGGTTTTAAGCTCTCCATATTTATTGGTTTTAAGCTCTCCACATCTATTGGTTTTAATCTCTCCACATCTATTGGTTTTAAGCTCTCCACATCTATTAGTGGAAAGCTTTGGTGGCGCAGCCTTTGACCGAGCATATGCCCCATCCTTATTTACTGAGTTGGGAGTTACGCAGCCCGATCGACTTTTACACTATTTGTGCCGCCGAAGTGCGCGCCGTGCGCCCTACAGATAGTATCTGTACGCCTAGGACTGCGATCGCTGTTTACCGCCCACGATCCAATTGGGGTGAAGGGTAAGAGCCATTAATCATTAGTGAAGCGGTTGCTAAAACACTGTTCGCGCTTTGTACAATCAAATTTCACTTTTTGTGCAATTCGATCGCAAGTTATACCATAATTTTTTACCGCTCTACAATTTTTAGCTATAAAAGCAATAATTTTACATCTCACAGTTTATGTTCACAATTCTTAACTTATTGTTTTGAATAAATAAAACTCAGAGCAGTATACAATCTGCGACAGAGAAAAAAAAGAGAGTACATTTACAGGATGTAACGCATCGGTAGCTAGCGTCAGTTTCGCCACAAACGGAGCTGGATCGAGCTGCGCTTGTCTGTGGTGAAGTTTTACTTCCCAGTTAAATTTTCGTTTTCGATTTTGGTTAACTGCTAAAAGGGTGCGAGGAAATATGAAGAATTTTCAAGACGTTTTATTGCCACTGCAAAAGCCATTTGAAATTAATGCGGAATTAACGGCAACCAATCTATTAACGTCAGGAAATCCACTAACTTCCGGCAGTATTGCCGGCACTCCCAACAGCATTCCCGTCGCAGTTTCACAAACATCCACCATCAATTTTTTCACATCACAAAAAGTTGAAGACAGCAAGAGTTTTGAACAATTTTTAACACAACCGCAACTCTTGGGTACAGCCCCAAATGCCTCGCCCTCAAACTTAGCAGGCAGCAATGTCTTAACCGGCGACAAAAGCAACATCTTAACCAGCAGCGACAGCGACATCTTAACGGGCAAAAAATTAGAAATACAAGCAAGCAGCATCGGTTTTAGCCAAATCCCCAACACATCCGCCCCCGAGCGACAGGCAAAAAACAGCAATTTGCCCATTGGAGTTTTCCAAGTCGGTACCAGCGGACAAGTCAGCCTGGACTACCTATTTGACGGCGGCTACTACCAAGGGGAACTGGCCATTTTCAGCCTCTCAGGGATGGAAACTTTAGTCCCCGGTTCGGAAGCCTTCGTCCTGGAAGCATCCCGCCGGGCCCTTACAAGTTCCACTTTAGGCCACATCGTCCTCCGCGACTCTACCGAAGGCGCAAAATTCAGCGGTTCGATGCCAGGAGAATACAATTGGGGTTCCGGGCCCTACACCGGTGCCAAAACCTTCACCATGACACCGGGAGATACTTTTGGAGTCATGCTGGTTCCCAACGGCACGGTACAAATATCCTACAACAACCAATGGCTGTGGGATTTGTTTCCCGAACACCGCCCCATGTTCTCCATCGTTCCAGCTAATTCTGCCAACAGCAACTACCAAATGCCCATCGTTGACGTTACAGGAACGGGCAACACGGTAGCAATTGAAGACGTACCTGCAAGCCAAGCAGACGGCGACTACAACGATTTAATCTTCAGCTTTATCGGTGCCAGCGGGAACGCCACTCCTATCAGTAGCGTTATCAACCCAGCCAAGGAATGGCGCACCACTCCTCTGGGACAGCAAATTATTACCTACGCTAACAGCTTAGTTTCCAGCGATACAACAGCGCCTGCAATTTCCGCAGCCTTAACTAACGATACCGGAACATCGAATAGCGATCGCATCACTTCCAATCCTGCGATCGGCGGTACTGTCACCGACAGCAGCAGTATCGCCAGCTTCCGCGCCGGTTTCGACGGCACACCCACCAGCGAATTCGCCGACATCACTTCTCTGCTGGGCAGCGGTGGCAGCTTCACCCTCAGTCGCGCCCAACTCGAAACCATCCGCCGCAATCCCCTCAGAGACGGCATCCACACCCTCCGCCTCATCGCTACCGACACCGCCGGCAACACCTCCAATACCTTCAGCCTCAACTTCACCCTCGACACCGCGACGCCCGAAACCAACCTGCTGACACCGATTCCCGGAGGCAACCACAGCAGTACGGCAAGACTTATCGGTACGGCAGCCGACACCGGGACGAATCTATCCAACCTGCAATACTCCGTCGATGGCGGCAGCCTCAATACCCTGAATGCGGGCACCAACGGCAAATTCGACACCTCACTGCCGAATTCGCCTCTAGCCACCGGCAGCCACACCGCTGTTTTGCAAGCAACAGATACCGCCGGCAACCAAACATCTCAAAATGTTAGCTTCCAAGTCGCCAACAACTTCACCGTCGCCCCGGCCCAAACTGCGGGTTGGGCGGCAGCATCAACAGATACCGTACTCCTGGCCGAACGCAACAGCAAACTCGTCCAAGCCGTACTGCCCGTACAGTTAGGGCAAGCCAAAGGCAGCCGCACCCTGCGGTTCCAACTCAAAGCCGACTTCGACAAAACAGATGCGACTTCGGCAATTGAAGACTTGTTCCAAATTTACCTAGTTTCTCCAACCGACCCCAACCAAACCTTGCTTGATGGAGGTACTCCCGGAACGCCCCTATTTTCCCTGGCAGGTAGCAAAGCCGAATTCGTACCCGGAAGAGTGCGGTACAGCGGCAACACCGTAGAAATCGATTTAAGCAGTTTGAAAAACAGCAGCAGCGGCAATTTGCTGTTCAGATTGACCGACAGCGATACCGATACCGGCAGTACCGTAGAGGTCAAGAGCCTCACCAACACAGTCGATGAAGACGGTACCCTAAGCCCAGTATTTGTGGCAGCGCAAAACAAAGCCACCAGCGGTGGCAGCCTCGATACCAGCAACCTGACAGCAGCCCCCGATTTAAAAGTAGACTTTTCTCAAGTACAGTTCGACCCTACTGCGGGCAACTACAAAGCATCTGTACGGGTGCAAAATACAGGGGGCAATCCCGTCAGCCGCAGCGTGGCAGTAGTTTTCCCGAATTTGCCGGCCGGAGTCACGCTGCAAAATCCCGACGGTACCGACAGCAGCGGCAAACCCTACATCAATTTACGCCGTGCAATTCCGGCCGGCGGATTGGATGCCGGGGCAATTTCAGATGCCGTAGAATTAGTCATCAGCAATCCCAACTTCCAGAAATTTTCCCTCACCGCTACCGCGATTGCCGGCGGGGCGAATCAAGCACCAAGCTTGCCTGCAATTCAAACCATCAACGTTAAAGTTGGAGAGACTTTCAAACTGCCCCTCACCGCCACTGACTCCGACGGCGATGCTGTAAGTTTTGCCATCAAATCGGAAACTGCCTTACCTACAGGCAAAATCTCCGGTAACGGCATCTTAGAAATTTCTCCCACTCCTACTGAAATCGGCACTTACAACTTTATGGTAGTTGCCAGCGATGGAGTTTTGGAAACCGCGCGGCCCGTTACAGTTAACGTTACCCCTTCCACTCCCGGCCGCACCCGGATTTCAGGAGTCATCCAAAACACCAACCAACAACCTTTAGCAGGTGTATTGATAAAACTCGGCGAATTGCCGACAGTAACTGCTGCCGACGGTTCCTTTGAAATTGTGCGAGTGGAATTCCCCGGTTTGGCAGCAGTGGGACTGCCCGACATCGTGCCCCCAGACACCCTGCAAATTTACGGCGACGGCATTACCGGCGAAGACAACTATCCCTACATTGCCGAAAAACTGCCCCTATTACTGGAACACGAAGTTTACCCCAACGTTAACAACGTCATCTCCCGTCCGATTTACCTACCGCCGATCGATGTCGCCAACGGCAAAACCATCAACCCAACCGCCGACACCACCGTCACCACCGCAGCGATTCCCAAAGCCTCCGTATTTGTCAAAGCCGGTTCCCTCAAAGACACCGAAGGCAACCCCTACACCGAAAACCTCAGCATCACCCAAGTTCCCACAGAACTAACCCCCGCCGCCCTGCCACCCAACCTGCATACCGACTTAGTAGTCACCATTCAACCAGGGGACATGGTGTTTACCACTCCCGCCCCCCTCTCCTTGCCCAACCGCGCGGGATACGCACCGGGCACGACGATGGATTTGTGGTCGATTAACCCGACAACGGGCTTTTTTGACAATGTGGGTACGGGGAAAGTTACTGCTGACGGGAGTGCCATAGAAACCATTTCCGGCGGCATCCGCAACAGCAGTTGGCACTTCTTTGCCCCGCCACCACCGCCTTCGCCAAAAAATCCGGGTCAAGACCCCCGCAATCCTAAAGATAAATGTAACGAATGCAAAGCTAAGGGCGGGTTGACTTCTGAAGTAGAAATGCACTCCGGGGCGGTAATCGAAACTCACGACCTCGTGCCCTACCAATCGATGGGAGAAAGCCGCAGTTTAACTCTAACCTACGATTCTCTCAGAGCAGACCCCAGACCGATCGTCCACTTCGGCTACAATGGCGCGCCCGCCGATGCCGCGCAAAAGTTAGTTGCCAAGTTAAAGATAGAAGGAGGAAAATTTCAGTATCAAGTACCCGGATATTCCGGCAATCAATACGGTTTAACCGGAGGCGAACATTTCTGGTCGATGCCAGCAGGTGGAGGTTCGATCGATGCGGCGCTGCAAGTCGATATGAGTGCTTTACCTTCGGGTCAGTACGACTATACCATTAACAGCGGCATCCGTCGGTTTACGGGTACTATTTTTGCTGGTGCTTCCGCCGATTTGAAAGATAAGTTAGTTTCAGTGAATGGAATTAACAGTCCTTTTGGCAGCGGTTGGGGGATTGCTGGATGGCAGGAATTAGTAGAGAATGCCGATGCTTCAGTGTTGTTAATTGACGGTGACGGCGGTGAATTAGTCTTCGATAAATCTACAACAGCAGGTGGAGGCTATGTATCTCCTCCAGGGGATTTTTCTAAGTTGGAAAAACTGGCAAACGGTACTTTTACCCGCACGTTGACTGACAAAACTGTTTACAGTTTCAATACTGGCAAGCGTCTGGTTTCAGTTAAAGAAGCTAACGGCAATGAAACCAAATATATTTACAATTCATCAGGTGAGTTGTCCCAAATTATCGACGTAGCTGGGTTGATTACCAAGTTGACCTATGCCAACGGAAAAGTCAGTCAAATAGAAGACCCGGCAGGGCGGTTGACGAAGTTAGAATACGACGCTGCTGGCAACTTGCAAAAGATAGTTGACCCCGATACGAAAGCGCGAACATTCAGTTACGACGCGCAGCGACACATTACAAAGGAAGTAGACAAGCGGGGATTTTCCGAACAAACTTTGTATGACTTTGCGGGCAGGGCAACCGGGGGAATTCGCAAAGATGGTTCGCAGTTGCAGGTGGCACCGGTGCAGGTGCAGGGACTTTACCGGAAGGAGGATACAACTAATCCTTTGAATGCGCCTGTAGCTAAACCTTTAGGTGCGGTAGAAGCGAGTTATGCTGACGGTAGCGGTGGGGTTGTTACTCAGATTCTCGACCAAACCGGGCAAGTTGTTTCGGCAAAAGATGGAGGGGGAAATAAGCCTACATTTGAGAGGAATCAGAATTTGTTGGTGACAAAAAGAACCGACGGGCGGGGCAATAATACTACTTACGAGTACGATGCTAAAGGGAACGTGAAAAGCATTTCTGATTCCCTTTCCGGCACGCCTCAAACGCCGGTAAGTAACAACGGTCAGTTGTTTGCGCCGAAAAGGTATAATTCTTTGGCAAGTAACTACTCTTGGGCTATTGCAGTAGGGGATGTCAACGATAACACCACAGTCGATATTGTCAGTCTTTATAACAACAGCTTATCAGTGTTGTCGGGTAACGGCGATGGCACTTTTGGCGTCAGAAACTCCCCTGTAAGTAACAACCCGAACTCCTTAGCTTTAGGGGATTTGAATAGCGACGGCAAAAATGATGTTGTTACCGTCAGCCCTAGTGCACAGACAAATCCGCCAGGCGGAAGAGTATCAGTATTATTGGGCGATAACAGTGGCATTTTTGCTCCTCAAACTAATTATGCTGTTGGTAATTCGGCTAGGAGCGTAGCCGTGGGAGATCTCAATAAGGATGGCAGGAACGATATCGTTACAGCAAATTATAACGATATATCAGTGCTTTTGGGGAACAGCAGCGGTTCTTTTTCTCGAACCGATATACCGCTAAATTCGGTACCGGAAACCGTAATTTTGAATGATTTAAATAAGGATGGCAACTTAGACATTATTACTGCAAGTCCCTATGCGACTTCTTCCACTGGCAGGGTGTCAGTATTGTTGGGCAATGGTAATGGTACTTTTGCTCCTCAAAGTAATTACACGGCTATTTATAGAGCAAGTAGTGTAGCTGTAGGAGACCTCAATAAAGATGGTATAAACGATATCGTTACGGCTGGTCAGGACAGCGCACCCGCATACACACCTGTGGCATCTGTATTGTTTGGTAATAGCAATGGTTCTTTTACTTCGCCAGCTAATTACTCACTTAGCTCTGGTATTTCTCCTACATCTGTAGCTATAGGAGACTTGGACTTAGATAATGATTTAGATGTCGTTGTTTCCGGTTACGGTTACGGTTTAGAGAGTGTCATGTTAAATAATGGCAGCGGTATATTAGCAAGTCCAACTGATAATCGGCTTAGTTCCTACAACGAGCAGAAATCTGTGGCATTAGCAGACGTTGATTCAGATGGCGACTTGGACATGATTTTGTCTAGTGATTATAGGGGCATTGCGGTCAGTCTCAATAATACTGTGCTCAACCAACAGGGAGGCGGTACTGGCAAACGGAGTTATACTTACGACCCAGTTTTCAATCAGGTAGCCAGCGAAACTGACGAATTAGGCCGCCAAACTCTTTACGAAATTGATCCGATTACTGGTAACAGAAAAAAAGTAACTAAGGTAGTAGGTGCTGTGGGCGGCAGCGATGATGTGGTTACTAGCTATACGTACACCAACAAGAACTTAATTGACATTGAAACTGACCCCAACGGACGGGTGACAGATTACGATTATAACCCTCAAGACCAGTTGGTTAAGATTACTGTTGCTAAGGGGACTGTTGATGAAGCGGTGCAGCAGTTTGAGTACGATGCTGCGGGGAATCAAAAGGCGGTTATTGATGAAAATGGCATCCGCACTGAGTATGAATATGATGCGATGAATCTGTTGAAGAAGACGACGTTTGCTAAGGGAACTCCCGACGAAGCAACGCAGCAGTTTGAGTATGATGGTGATGGAAATCAGACGGCGGTAATTGATGAGAAGGGGAACCGTAGCGAGTCTGAGTATAATATTATGAATCAGTTGGTTAAGGTGACGGCTCCTGACCCGGATGGTAGCGGGCCGTTGAGTTCTCCGGTGACGAGTTACGAGTACGATAAGAATGGGAATCAGGTATTGATGGTTGACCCGTTGGGGAGGAGGACTGAGTATCGGTATGATGGTCGGAATCGTTTGGTGGAGACGGTTAATCCTGATGGTACTGTGGAGAAGATGCGGTATGATTCTGATAATAATTTGACTTCAGTTATTGACCCAATTAACAATCGAACTAACTTTGTTTACGATGCTCGTTCTCGCTTGATTCGGAAGGTAGATCCGCTTAGCAAAATTACGAGATATGATTATAACTCCGCCGATGAGCTGATCCAACAAACCGATCGCAATAACCGCGTTACCCAGTTTAAATACGATGAACTTTCCCGCTTGAAAACTGAAACTTGGGTGGGAACTGACCAAATAGTTAACTACAACTACGATAAAGCAGATAACCCGACATCTGTAAAGGATAAGTTTAGCACTTTGACGATGACTTATGACAGTCGAAATCGCCCCAAAACAGTAGACAATACTGGCACTCTCAATGCCCCTCAAGTGGTACTGAATTACACCTATGACAAAGTTGGCAATGTGGATTTAATGACTGATACGATTAACGGTCAACTTGCGGGTACGAACGATTATACCTACGATGCTCGCAGTCGGATGACTCGGATTAATCAAAGCGGAACTGGAGTCAGCAACAAACAGGTAGATTTTACTTACAATAAAATCGGTCAATTCTCCTCTATCAACCGTTATGCTGACAGCAACGGTACTCAATTGGTCGCCGGTAGTAACTACACTTATGACAGTTTGAATCGACTGACCAATTTGACTCACCGCAATTCTGCAAACAGCACTGTTTCATCGTTTGGTTTTCAATATGACCAGTCTAGTTTAATCACTCAGATTGCTGATGTTGATGGCAAAACGAATTACCTTTATGACAAGCGCAATCAGTTGACTGCTGCTGACCACACTAATACGAACAATCCTGACGAATCGTACAGTTACGATGGTAATGGCAATCGTACCAGTTCTCGCACCAGTTCAAGTTATCAAACGGGTGTGAATAACCGTTTGCAATCGGATGGCACTTATAACTACGGTTATGATGATGAGGGAAATTTGATTCGCCGTCAGGAGATTTCTAATGGGAAGGTGCGCGATTATCAGTGGGATTATCGCAATCGTTTGGTGGGAGTTGTAGATAAGAATGCGTCGAATGTTGAGACTCAGCGGGTGCAGTTCGCCTATGATGTTTTGGGTCGCCGCATTGCCAAGAATGTTAATGGTGTGGTGACGAGTTTTGTTTATAATGGCGATAATGTTCTGTTAGATTTTGTGGATGCTGATGGGGTTGGTAGCGGTCAACCTGTTTTGGATAAGCGATACTTGCACGGTGCTGGTGTTGACCAGGTTTTAGCGCAGGAAGGTAGTAATGGTAATGTAACTTGGCAGTTAACTGACCATTTGGGTACGGTGAGGGATTTGGTGAATAATAGTGGGAGTGTGGTGAATCATCTGACTTATGATTCGTTTGGTCGGGTTGTTGCTGAGACTAATTCAGCAGTTGATAGTCGTTATTTGTTTACTGGGAGGGAGTTTGATGAGGAGGTTGGGTTATCTTACTATCGGGCAAGATATTATGATGGGTTTAGTGGGAGGTTTATCGGTGAAGATCCGATTAGTTTTGCAGGAGGAGATAAAAATCTCTATAGGTATGTTGGAAATTCGCCTTTGAACGCAACAGACCCGACAGGACTACAATTGTCTCCATTTGCACCAAGTATAGGTTCTGGTGTAGATTTTTCATTAACAGGTTCTCAAGGACGAGGTGCTTTGGGTATTTTCATCCGAAATTTCCAGGATATGAAGAAAGTAGGAGCTGATAAATATTTTCACTGTAAGGCCAACTGTGAAGCAGCTCAATTGGGCCCTGAAGGTGAGTTCGTAGCAAAATTCATAAGTGATACCAGAGAACATACTGATTTCATCAAAAATTTTCTTCTCCGGAAACCTGCGCCACCTAAAGTCCGCCAAGGACTTGAACCACTTATTTTTGTTTTAAAAGATTGTAATCAAGATTTAGTGGCTAATATTCATGGACGTACAGGAGGTAGGAATAATCCTAATGGCTCGTGTAAAACAATTTGTCAGCCTTTCCGTCCAGCCAATTTACCAGCTCAATATTAAGACTTACGATCTTTAAAACAAAAACTTAGATGGCATCTCTAATGTTTGGGGGAAAAATAGCGAATTGTTAAAAGCTTGAATGTAAAAGCATCATCCTGATTGGGTAACTGCTTGGACATGATATGACATATTTTCTAAACTTACTTCACGAATATTCAACAGGGAAAATATGCCAGAACACGGCATGATAAGTCTTCCAGTTGACAGCGATAGAGAACTTTTCAAAGGTGTAGAAAATATAGCCATTACGCTGAAGCTTAGCGAGTTCCTCATCAAGACCCTGTGCCGTAGACAAAGGGTCCCACGTGAGGTGCGCACGGAAAGATTCAGAATCACGGGCAGCAAATCGAAAGGAGCCATTGCTTATGTTGAGGTCAAAGTTGTAAGACTCGGTAATATCAAATGCTGAATCTGGAAGTATTTTTGGCAACCGCTGGCGCTTAAATTCTTCGCTTTTACGAGCGTCACCGGCTGTGGGATAGTGAGAGTTTATTGTGTCACACGCAGAAAGAAAAAAGATTGCAGTAATCAGAATGATGTGAAAAAACTGGCGAATTATACAGAAGTTTGTTAAGCTGGAGACTGCGATAAACATTTTAAAATCCTCTGATTAAGCACTTAAGCAAAGCATCCATTTATAGTGTAACTCTACATCGAGCAACTGTCGAGTGCGTCCTTACTATACTTTTAAGGAGAACGATCGGAATATGAGAAATCATTCTATTCTCCCTCTTTTGCGGTAGTTGTTTGGAGAGCCAGGAAAAGCTTGATATAATAAAGTACACAACATCCGGGGTTGATTCGAGAGGTTGATGCTACTGGTAAAATCACTCATTTTGAGTATGATGCGACGAATCAAATGGTGGCTCAAATCGATGCTAATAACAACCGGACTGAGTATAAGTATGACTCGTTGGGAAGGCGGACGGATGTTACTCAAGGGGCAAAGACTTCTCTTGCTAGTACGAGCAAAACTGAGTACGATAAGGTTGGGAATGTTACTGCTGAAATTGACCCTAATACTAACAAGACTCAATACGTTTACGATGCTCTTAATCGTCAAACTAAAATCACCGATCCACTCAATAATGTCACAACATCCGAGTACAATAAAGGTGGCACTCTCAAATCGGTTACTGACCCGCTACTTCGCAAGACTTCCTTTACCTATGACGCTTTAAATCGCCAAAAAACTGTCACTGACCCCAAACTCAATACTACTACCTACACTTACGACAAAGCTGGTAATCAAACTAAAATTACCGACGCCCTCAACCACTCCGTCGAATACAATTACGACGCTCTAAATCGCAAAATTGGCAGCAAAGACGCTCTCAATCATACCACAGCATCTACCTACGACGCCAACAGCAACCTCCTCGCTTTCACCAACGAATTGGGTCAAAAAACCACATATACTTACGATACAAAAGACCGAACTACTTCCGTCACCGATCCCATCGGCAACAAAGTTTCTACGGAATACGATGTTAACAGCAACGTTACTTCTGTCACTGACGGTTTGGGCAACACCACTCGCTACGCTTACGACGCTTTAAACCGTCAAACAACAGTCACAGATGCTCTCAACAAAGTCACAACTACAGCCTACGATTCAGTCGGCAATGTCAGTTCTCTCACCGACCCGACTAACAACAAAACAACTTACACCTACGATGAATTAAATCGCCTCAAAACTGAAACCAATCAACCGTTAAACCGAACTCGCAACTACACCTACGACCCCGCAGGCAATTTGATAACAGCTAAAGACGGAAATAACCGCACTCGCAAGTTTGTTTACGACCAACTCAACCGCCCCAAAGAGGAACAATGGCTCAATTCTGCTAATACTCCGATTCGGACAATTACTTCAACTTACGATGCAGCAGGTCAACTTAAAACTATTAGCGACCCCGATGCAACTTATACTTTGACTTACGATTTGGCTGGCAATTTGGAAACTGTTGATAATGCGGGAACTCCCAATGTGCCAAATGTTTTGTTGAAGTACGCCTACAATAATGTTAATAATCCGATTTCTGTGACGGATACAATTAACGGTCAATTGCGGGGAACGAAGTCTTTTACTTATGATGACGGGAACCGGGTGACTCGGATTACTCAAAGCGGAAATGGGGTAAGTTCCAAGCGGGTGGATTTGAGTTATGATGCTGCGGGTAAAACTCAGGATGTTACTCGTTACAGCGATTTGAATGGGACGGGTTTGGTGGCGAAAAGCGAGTATGTTTATGACAGTGTGGGTCGTTTAACTCGGTTGAGTCATGGTAAGGGGAATGTGACGTTAGCTAATTATGCTTGGACTTACGATTTTGCTAATCGGGTGACTGGATTTACTTCGCCTGATGGTAGTACAAATTACAGTTATGACAAGCGAGACCAGTTGACTGGTGCAGATTACAGTTCTCAGAGTGATGAGAGTTACAGTTATAATGATAATGGGAATAGAAGTAGTTCTGGATATCAAACTGGAAGTAACAATCAGTTGCAGTCGGATGGTGTTTACAATTACGAGTACGATGGTGAGGGGAATCTCAGGAAGCGGACTGATATTGTGACGGGTGAGGTGACTGAGTATAGTTGGGATTATCGGAACCGTTTAACTCAGGTTGTTGGTAAGAATGGTAGCGGTTCTGTAATTAAGTCGGCTCAGTATAGTTATGATGGTTTGAATCGTCGCATTGTGAGAGAAGTTGATGCGGATGGTGCTGGTAGTGGGGTGTCTCAAGTTGAGCGTTTAGTTTATGATGGGCAACAGATTGCTTTGACGTTTGATGGGGGTGGAAATCAAACGCATCGTTATTTGTATGGGGTGCAAACTGACCAGATTTTGGCGGATGAAAGTGCTGGCGGTAGCGTGTTGTGGCCGCTGACTGATAATCTGGGAACTGTGCGGGATTTGGTTGATTCTAATGGGGTGATTCAGAATCGGATTGGTTATGATAGTTTTGGGAAGGTGAGGAGTCAAACTAATTCGAGTGTGGGTTTCCGGTTTGGTTTTACGGGGCGGGAGTTGGATTCTGAGACGGGGAATTATTATTATAATTCGAGGTATTATGACCCGCAGGTGGGGAGGTTTATTAGTGAGGATACTGTTGGGTTTGCGGGTGGGGATGCTAATTTGTATCGGTATGTGGAGAATAGTCCGACTAATTATACTGACCCGTCGGGAGAGTTGATACCTACACCGATACCTACAGCGATACCTGTGGCTGCACCTGCGGGAGGTTTGATTCCCTTTTTGAGGCTTTTACCTGGCGTGGGTGGTGCGGGTATATTACTTGCGCCTCCTGGTGGTGGTGGATTGCTGAATCCTTTGCCTGCTGGTCAGGACGATCGACTGTTTGAGGAACGGCGACGTAGAGGGTTGATTCGACCACAGGGAACTCAGACTACTCCACCGCTTAATCGACCAAATCCTCGTCCTTCACCAGCCCCTGCACCAGCCCCCGCATCAGCGCCAAAGTCAGCCTCTCCAACTAGAACACCCAAAAAGAAAGATAGCAATTGTCCAGACTGTGACACTCCACCATTCAGCTCATATGATAAGTGTAGTGATTTGGTGACAAATGATTTGCCTTTTGGAGGGTATAAAGATACAAGTGCTTCCTCTGCTGCTCAAGCTATCCAGAACTTTAGAGGAAAGCATCCTCTGATCAAAGATTATAGAGAGCTTGAGCCTCAGGAGGGAAAAGGCGACTCAGCGGATAAGTTTCAATGTAAAAATCCTACAGATGCTAGTCATTACAACGTTTATATAAAAGACCTTCTCCCAAAGAAAAGTGCTGGCTCTATAGCTCAATGTAAATGTTGTAAAGAAGGAAATCCTCCCGACTTAGTAAACCGATTTGCTATTCTGAACATTAAAGATAAAGCAGGTAAGAAATATTACAATCGAGGGTCCTAATGAACAAATTAGAGTATTGGTTCCTAGATACTGCTGTTACAGAAGTGATTGGTTTCAGTTGGATTGTTCCTGATGAGCAATACGGATACCTGGCCATCAATCGCGCACCCCTCAATCTCACCGTAGCCGAAATTACTGATGTATTAAATGGTCTCTTTCAAAAAGGAGACTTGCTAGCAACTACTCCATCAGATTTCGATGAGTACGGCGTTAATAGAGGTTTTATCCCTTCAAAATCTGAAATTGACTTAGCTATTCATCAAAAAATAAATCTGTTCTACTTTTTGACAATTCAAGGAGGAGAAAAATGGGAGTCGTTTTCTCAACCGAATTGGAATTTGTATTGGACAGGATATGGGAATTTCCTTGGCAGCGCTGACCGTAAATTGTTAGAAACATATTTAGCCTTGTACCATTTAATAGATCGTGGAAATACCCGTGCCTGTATTATTCCTGGTACAGAATCATGGGAAACATTGACTCCTTGGCAACCTACTTATTGGAAAACACTTCCTATTGGTTACCAAGTTCGGTATGAAACTAGAAGCGTTGAATTTGATGAATCTGCTAAGCGCGATCCCAAGTTAATTGAACTAGAAAAACAAGCAGATAACTGGTATTCTAGCACTAGAATATGGTATGCAAACTACTTTAAGCAGTGTGAAGCAGAAATTAACTATTCCGCAGCATTAGCAAAAAGTCCGAACCTCAAAATCGAATACTTGATGCTTAAGTTTGTAATATGCAAATGGGAGGCACTAATCAGTTTTGCACACTCAGAGCAGCTATCTCAGGCTGAAGTAGTTCTTGCAGCGGATTCTTTGTTTCAGAGAGGTGACATTAAAGCAATGGTGTTTACCGATGAATACGACACCGAACCAGCTTCAGATGTTGTCTTAACCAGGGCAGGAATTCAAGACCACTTAATTGGAAGACTTGTAGCAAGTTACTATTTAACTCCTCAAGGAGGTGCTAGATGGGAAGCAATGGCTCACCCTGATTGGAATAAGTTTTTTATTATGAATTTTCGTGGGTCATTCCCTTATTATGAACATGGAATTCTCAGTACCCAGAGAGAAATCATAGAGCAATTGTTGAGTTTAGACTACTTGATTTTTAAGGAGCGACATATCCCAGGAACTGAAAATTGGAATGTCTTGGAACCCTGGGAAGCAACTTATTGGAAGACTTTACCGCGAGGCTATTACGTTAGTTGTGAATTTCAGCACAATGATTCGTACCTAGATTACCAAAAAGAAGGAGCTTCTCCTGAGTTAGTTGAGGAACACGAGCAAGTAATGCAATGGTACGAAAGCCTAAAAAATGGTATACAGACCCTTCCTTTGACTAGACTTTAACGGTTTTATTTAATGGGTGAATTTAAGAGATGTGTCAATTTATCTCAACAAGTGCTAACATCTATTTAACCATAAAATCAGCCTTCAAACTTCTGCATAAAAACATCAAAATATTTTACCGAAAGCTCGATCGCTCTCCAACTGCTTGAAATTCCCCAATGACCTCCTTAATCTCCATCATTACCACCACCTACAATCGATCGCAATACCTCGGCGCCGCTATAGAAAGCATTCTCGCCCAAACTTACCCCAACTTTGAGCTGATAATTTGGGACGACGGTTCCACTGACTCCAGCGTCGCCATCGCCCGCAAATACGCACAGCAAGACACCCGAATTCAAGTAATCGCCGCCCCCCACGAAGGTCGAGGAATTGCCCTCAAAGCCGCTCATACAATGTGCAAAGGAACATACATCGGCTGGGTAGACAGCGACGACTTGCTCGCACCCACCGCCCTTGAAGAAACCGCAGCCGTATTAGACGCGCAGCCCGAAATCGGAGTAGTCTACACCGATTGTCTAATAATTAATGAAAAAAGTCAAATCAAAGGATTGGGACACCGCAGCCAAATACCCTACTCTCCAGATAGGCTGTTAGTAGATTTTATGACCTTCCACTTCCGCCTATTTCGCTATCAATTGTACAACCAAATAGGTGGCATAAACTCCGAATTTAACCGCGCCGAAGATTACGATTTCTGTCTGCGACTTTCAGAAATTACCCAATTTCATCACCTCAACAAACCCCTTTACTACTACCGCCAGCATTCCCAAAATACAGTCGAACAGCAACTCGACCAAATTCTTGAATCTCAGTCAGCGATTTCCCAAGCACTTCACAGGCGCGGGTTGAGCGAGAGATTTGAATTGGAAGTAGATATTGTGAGTCGGTTTTTTCTGTACAAGCGCAAGCAGAAAGAAACAGTTGATAGTTGATAGTTAAAGCTTGAGAGTTAAGAGTTGAGAGTAACGCTCGATATCATCAATTTTTCAGTCCAAAATTACCAATCCCAATCCAAAAGCCTCAATTCCAAATCCCCAATCTAAAATCCAAAATCTAAAATCGTATGACTCATGTTTCCATTGTGATGACAGTCTACAACCGAGAATGCTATCTAGGTGCCGCCATAGAAAGCATTCTTGCCCAAACATATCCCAACTTTGAACTGATAATTTGGGACGACGGTTCCACAGATAACTCTCTCAACATAGCGCGCAGCTACGCCAAACTCGACTCCAGAATTACAGCCCTCGCCGCCGAACACCGAGGCGTCAGCTATTCCCTCATGGGTGCTATCAGACAAAGTGCATTTCCCTACTTTGGCTGCGTGGATAGCGACGATTTGCTGGCACCAAAAGCACTCACAGAAACAGTCCCTATCTTAGATGCCAACCCGCAAGTTGGAGTGGTTTACACCAACTATTTAACCATCGACGAAAACGACTGCGTAAGCGGCGAAGGTGAACTCTGCAAAATCCCCTATTCGCCAGAACAACTGTTAGTAGATCCGATCGTCTTTCACTTCCGCTTAATCCGGCGATCGGCTTACAATATTTGCGGTGGCGTTGACCCCAATTTTGCCAGCGCTTTTGATTATGAATTGTGTTTGCGACTGAGTGAAGTTACAGAAATTAGAAAACTCGACAAACCGCTTTACTATTATCGCATCCACCGACACAATTTTTCCCGCCAGCATCGAGTCGAGCAAATATTATTGTGCCGCACCGCTGTCGAACAGGCGCTGCAACGCCGCGGGCTTGCCGATAAATTGGAGTTGGGAGTGGAAGTTCAAGGTCAATTTCGGTTGCGTTCAAAGCAAGTTAAGGATAAAGTAGAGCAGAGCAATTTTTTTGGTGCGAATGCTAATTTACTCAGCAACAAATCAACCGCATCAAGTCCGATTTTTGTACTCGGAGCCGAACGTTCGGGGACAACTCTCCTACGTTTAATGCTCACAGCGCATCCAGATATCTGCATTCCCCCTGAAAGTCTGTTCTTTGTGGCACTAGAGTCTAAATACGGCGCTGTCAAGGACTTGTTGCCTCAAATTGAAGAATTTTTAAATGACCTTTACAACAACAATTTTCACAGGTTTTGGGAGTGGAATGTTGACAAAAAACTTTTATTAAATAACTTGACAAATAACCAGCAATTAAGTTACGGTCGAGCAGTTTCTACGGTTTATGAAACTTACCGCCAGCAATTTTACCCGACAGCTTCGATTTGGGGAGACAAGAATCCTTTTCACATTTATCAATTAGGAAAAATCAGGAGATATTTTCCGGGTGTTAAGGTGATTTTGATTGTCCGAGATTTTCGGGCTTGTTACAGTTCTGTTAAAAAATTAGTAGCAAGAGAGCAAGAAAGGGGGGAAGTGTGGCCGGGGATAAAAACGATAGCGGGACTGACGCACCAGTGGAATCAAGTTGTTAAAATTATTGAAAAATATCATCAAAAATGGGAGCAATTTTATTTAGTTTCTTACGAAGATTTGGTGAGGGAGCCGTCAGCACAGTTGGCTAAAATCTGCAAGTGGGTTGGGGTAGATTTTCAGTCATCAATGTTGGACTTTTATCAAAAAAATGCTGATTCAGGTTTAGTTCCGCCGAATCAAATGGTGTGGCATCCGAATACTTTAGAGCCGGTTGGGAGTGACAGAATTAATGCTTGGCAAGATGAGTTGAGTGTTTCTGAGTTGGAGACTATTGAGTTGATGAATTGGAAGAATTTGGAAAAGTTGGGGTATAAATGTACTTCATTATTTTAGCAGGCAAGTTGATGGGCGATCTTAAGAGAGTATTCCGATTTTAGAAAAATATTAAACTTCCAAATCGGGATGTTCCCATCGTTTAGGGCGATCGCTCTTCTAATTATTCTCATTCTTAGCTATCAATAAGCTACAATCATTCTTGGAGTCAATCCGCTTTTATGCTAAGCTAAGTAAATCGGAGGTTTAGGATGTTGTTACTCCGTCAAGCCGCCATATATCGCTGTTCCCCGATGATGACAGTGACTGGGATGTCATAGATGCTTCCAAATACTTAGAAATTGAGCTCATCAATTGAGCACTGACGGCAATTGGATCTTGAATATTGAATCTCTCTCAGATGCCCAAATTTATCGCTAAAATTAATAGCTTTACCCTCAATAGTTCTTGCTTGAGCCACTGCTTTTCGTAAAAATTGTCGCTCTGTATCATCTTGCATTCCCGTAAAAAATGTACAATTAACTTCGTCGCTAACTCCTTTGCCGAAACTAACATTTGCTATCATAAACCAATCGCTGGTTTAGGAATATCTGACAGCCTCAAATTGCCGGATTAATTTTGTTGGTAATTCGCTTAATGTTTCTGATTTTACCTTGAACTTATGGCAACTCATAAAACATGATTGTACAGCTCAATTAGCAATGAATGGAGTGTGTTTGAGAGCAGGCATCCTAACTGTCAAATCTGGCACGATTGTCGGGAACTCACCCAATTCGCAGCTAATCCATGCCGCTCGTTTGCCGATCGAGATCAAGAATCCCCGAACGCGATCGCCTACCATCCACAAAAAACAAAACTCGCCCAGCAGGGGGGTCGCTGGGCTATGAACGTGAACGGTAGACAGCTACTCTAGGTGCCGATCAATTAGGGCAATGAGTTGAGCGATCGCCTTCTGTTCTTCTAGAAGTAGTTCCTTAAGCTGGCGCATCTGCTCTTGGTTGGGCGGACGGTGTACCAAATCATCAACGAAGTCAAGGATTGGAGACTTTCTCAAAGGTCTACCCAAGGCAGCTTCATCTCGCAAGCGCTTGGTTCGCTCTAGCTTAGACCGTTGCAATCGGTTTTTCTGCTGGCGGCGCGCGATAAGTCCGTCAAGTCTTTGACATTCGTTTCCAGTCCTCTTCATCTCCATATATGTCTTTCACTTGTTGTTTTAACTCAGTTATCTGCTCGGTAAGACTTGCCACTTGATCTTCAATGGCATCTGTCTTATCTTCCTGGATTTCCAAGGAAATCTCCACAGATTCGACGTATTCTGTTAACTTTTGTATGGGATCTGGTTGGGGCGTATCACCGTTAGGCGACACGCCGTTAGACCCATTACTGTTAGACCCGTTGCCGTTGGTCATAATCATTCCTCGCGGGTATCTGATGGAAGAAACTGGCGATCGCTTTTGATACAGATAAAACTATCGCCAGCTTTGCGGAAGAAGTTGTTACCAAGTTTTATGCCAATTAGTTAGTTGAATTCAATGGGATTCGCTTAGTAAGAATGCTCATAAATTCACCCTCACTTGGAGCAGGCATAAGGAAACTCCACTCGCTGATATGAGCGAACTGTAGTCTGTAAAGCCAGCGAATCGTGTATGTCACCCCGTAGCTCGATCCAAAAACCATTACCCTTACCCGTTCACAGCCATCTGAGTGAGCTGGCAAACTGTCCACACCCCTGATGAGCGAAGGTAAAGTATCGTCTGGACTAGGCACAAAATCCAGATTTTGCGAATAAACCAATTGCGGCGTGAAACTTGGTGGCGTTACCAACCCAACATCAAAGTTTGTTGTCATAATTCGAGCCTCCTACTCGTTCTAGGGGATTAGTCGTGTGGGGGATGTTCCAGATATTCTGGGGGGGGTGATTAGTTGTAGGTTGCATAATTGCCCTATAAAAAAACTCAACCCATTAACCAGAATCAAAGAAAAATTGAGACGGCATCTTCTATCAACTCAAGAATTAATCGTTCCTCCCACTTCCTGGTACGGGTGCAGTTTCAGTTTCGGATTGATTAGACCCTGCAACCACGATGCAAGTACACAACGCAGCAGCTAACTGGTTTTGTTCGACACGACAAAGAACTCGCACTGTCGGAAACCAAGGCTGCAAGTGCGATAAATCGTTGTTGACGCTCCCCGAATACGCTTGGAATGGATCGCTTTCCAAACAAATGAAGGTTCGCAAAGCGTAGAGTTCATCGAAATTGAGTCCATCCAATCGGTTGATTAGAGATTCCAGGGAATATTTTTTGGGTGTCGTATATCCAGTAATCGCTTGTTCCCCCAGTTCCCACCAACTCATCATGTTGGCTTGTTCTGTGGGACATATGACCTCCGACTTGCGGACGCAGATGTAAACTGGGTGCCCGTATTCGAGAACCGGGTTGTCTTGGTCATCCAGCAAGCGACCGGTGACGGTTTCCGAACGAATGTCCGTTACTTCGATGCGTCCCATTGTGGTGCTGACGCAAGGGTTGGGTATTTCGACAAAGCTGGGTTGGGCTGGCGATGGCTGCCCGTAATCTGCGAACATAGAGGAAATCTCCATTTATTTGTGAGTGCCAAACCCCGCCCCAGAAGATTGCGAGTCAGAGGGGGCGGGGTTTGGTTTGTTTCTTTGTATGCCCGCTAACGCCAATCTGCGAAAGTTTTGCGAGCATTCGGTTCAAGGCGCTTTCAAGTTAGTTTTGGACAACAAAAGGGGTAGTTTTATGGATGACCCTTTAACGCCAGCGCTGACTTTGGCGTGCATAAATGTATAGTAACAACAGGTAAGGTACTTGTCAATCCCTACATTACCATTGAATATGTGGAGTCCCGCAGACAAACTGAAACAACAGGTAAGGTACTTATCTAGTTTTAGTGTACCTAAATAAAAAGCAAGCTAGTACAGGGTAGAGTTTAAGAAAGTGACAACCTTCTTAACACTTGTATGCCCTCTGATAAACCTCGAATAACCCTTTACCTGGACCAGCAGGATATGGAGCACCTAGGGGCTTGGGCTGATAAGGAGTTTTTAACAGTACCCCAACTGACACGAGTGGTAGTTAAGCGAGCTATAGCGGAATACCTAAAACAAAACCCTTCTAATCCCCCAACCCCCAAACCGGACAGCACCCATGACTCACCAACAGAAACCGCCCCGCCAGCCACCAAAGCCAAGCGGGGCAATAAAAAGAAAACGACTGAGCAGTAAATGACACCGAAATTAATCGGCTTTCCCTGCCATCGCTGTCACTCTAAGCAATAGGTGCGAGTTTGAAATCTGACTCGAATTCTTCAAAACCACTGAACAGCCCGCAGCGACCAGACCAGAAAAAAAAAAAAGAGTCCGCTATCTATTGAAGAGACGGCAGACAAACAAATTAATAAAAAAATTATAAGACCATCATAGTTCATATCTGCCATTACCGCAAACTTTACACCTTTGTAAATTAACAGCAGTGAAAGCAGGGCCGTCTCTTCTACATATAGCGGGTTTTTTCACAAAAACCAGTGAGCACCGCTATGAGTAGCGAGAGAGGATTTATGAACGTTGCACACCAAATTCAATCTACGCATCTTTCCCCCAAACACAAGTCCCACATTGAGAGCCGGGGACTGCTAAACGATTGGAGTTCCGTCAACTGCCGCACCGTATCTGCTGATGAAGCATCAGTATATTTGGGTTATACGGCGAAATCCGGCGGCATCCTATTTGTGGGCAAAACCACACAATTCCAATTCAGACCCGATAAACCTTGGAAATCCTCCGGCTGCAAAAAAGCACCCAAATATCGATCGCCCGTTGGTGAGTACGACGCATTTTTGCCCCAGCATCCCACCGATAAAGATTACTGGGACGCAGAAAAACTCAAAGAATCTTGCTACCACATCAACGACCATCCTTACCTCATCATCACAGAGGGAGCATTTAAGGCGATCGCGGGATGCAGCCACGATTTACCGACAATTGCCTTGATGGGCATCAGCATGGGGCTGACTGCCAAGAAGAGCGATTTGCAGAACAAGCGCTATCTCGTTCCCACATTAGAATTCTACGCTCGTGCTGGTTTTGGGTTCATCATTGGTTTTGATGCGGATGCAGCGACTAACCCAAACGTCATTTGGGAACAGCGAAAACTCGGCCACCAGTTGCTCAAATTTGGCGTTCCCGTCCGCAGCGTTACGGGACAATGGGAACCAGGCACTGAGGGAGAAACCAAAGGAATGGACGATTTCATTCAGAGAAAAGGAATAGAAGAATTTCGGCGGATGCTGGCCCGTTCCGTGCGGTTCGAGGACTGGGAAAGCTCGCTCAGCGACGGCAACAGCCCCCCCAAATTCTCCCTCAAACCGCCCGCACCGCAAGATCTCGGGGCCCAGTTTGCTGAAGATTTGCGCGACAGGCTCTGCTACTCTGAGGAACACAAATCTTGGATGAAATACGAACTCCAGCACCGGGGAGTTTGGGGCGCTGTTAGCGAAGATTACGTACTGAGCGCAATTCACGGGCTTTGCAAGACTCGGGGGACTGTGCCGAACAACGCCTACTGCGCCAACGTTCTGGGGGCGATGAAGCGGGAGCTGTACGAATTCCAGTGGGGCGAGCGACCCTCAAACGAACTGCTGCCCTTTGAGGATGGGGTGCTAGAAATCGACAACAACCAGTGGCACGAACACGCCCCCGGCTTCCGGCTAACTTGGTCGCTGCCACGCTCCTACAAAGGAAGCGCCGTTAACACTGGATGGGCAAAAATCAACGACTGGATGAATCAGGCAACCGACGGCAACCAGAACAAAAAAGAAATCCTGCTAGCCTTCATTGCGGCCAGCTTGCGCGGTATGTCTTCCTTGCAAAAATTCTTCATGCTGAATGGGCCTGGAGGAACCGGAAAAGGGCTTTACACCCGGCTAGCCACCATGATTGTCGGCGAACGAAATACTTGGATCGGGAACCTCGAAGACTTAACCAAAGCAGACAAAGTGGCGGAATTGCAAACGAAGCGGCTGGCCGTTTTTGACGACCAAGAAAAGTACACTGGCAACTTGTCAAATTTCAGGTCGCTGACGGGCGGGGGGCTCCTTAGCGGTCGCAAACTTTACCAAAACGCGGTCAGTTTCCGCTTTCCGGGGCTGGCCCTAATCACCGCAAATCAGCCGTGTTTCCCCGCCAGCGGTCTGTCTTGGTTGAAGCGCCGAATCATACAGGAGGAATTTCGCTATACCCCAGTCAAGCGAAATACCAAACTCGAAAAGGAATTGGAGCCGGAACTGGGCGCGTTCACCCAGTACCTACTGTCAATCCCGGTTGCCGAAATCGAGCGCATCTTGAGCCAGGAGGGCTGCGGTATCAACGGCACTTTCTGGACGGACAGGGTGCGGGCCGACCCGATGGCATCGTGGGTCAACGACTGCCTCATACACGACCCAGCAGCCCAAACCGCGATCGGGGGCGACAAAGATGAATGGAAGGACGACGATTACAAGGCCGCCAAGTCCACCCTATTCGGTTCTTACCACCACTACTGTCGCAGTGCCGGATACAGCGCCAAAGGTAAAAACAACTTCTCAGCAGACTTGGTAGAGCTTTGCCAGTTCGTCCTTGAATGGAAAGATGTTTTGAAAGATCGGGTCACTTCTGGCACGGTAATCAAAGGATTGCGGTTGCGGACGGATGCCGACACCAACATTGCCACCGTGGAAGATTTGTTATCTCAAAATGTAGACCTAGGTCTGCATAATGTAGACCTAGGTCTGCAAAATGCAGACCTGAATGTAGACCTAAAAACTTTAGCAGACAAGGCTTGTGTAGACTATGTAGACCTAAACCAAAAACTTTTGGAAAAAATAGAAACTGAAATTTTACCGCCGATATCAGGTTCGATGCCGATATCAGGTTCGATCTCGCCAGCCACTGATTCAAACCTCAACAAAGATGATTCTGAGAAAGTTATCCCCTCTCAGGTCTACACGGTCAACACAAACCATACAGACCAAAGTATTGAGCCTCTGGATGGTCTACATTCGGGTCTGCATTCAGGTCTACATTCAGGTCTGCATTCAGGTCTGCATTCAGATGACACGTCACCTTCTGAAGTTCCAATCCCGTCGCCAGAGTCAGAGCAAGCACCACTAATTGACTCGATCGACGCCGAACAGCAGATGGCAAAGCAAGTATCGATCGAAGCCACAGACAAATTTGAACCCGCCGTTAACCTAGAGTTAGTTGAACAGATAGTCGAGGGGGTGCTCCAAGCGATCGCAGAAAATGACCCCGCAGCGGCTAGGAAAGCTGTTGCACCTATAAAACGTGACCCGACAGGCGACCTCAAGACAGCAGTTAAAAATTCCTTGACTGATGAGGAAAATGCAGCTTTCAAGGTTTTGGTTGCCAAGCCACAAACCTCATCTGAGCCTGGTGCAGAGTCGGAGCCACAAACTCCATTCGATAGTTAGCAAATATTCCGTCGCATGGATCGCCCAATGGTTGACTACCGAGTCAGATCCTTTGGTACGCGATCGTATTTCCGATTTGTTGCGCCGAGTCGGATCGCCCAGACTAAACCCAAATTCTGCCTCGGTTTTTAACCCACCTCATCCCAAGGGGCTAGTTTTACGCTGCCAATCCAAGAGAGCCGGTTACACTTGGCTTGCTTGGACAGATTTACCTCGGTTTTCCGGTTCTCCATTTGGGTCGAAAAAACTGAGATTTCCATACCCCCAACTATTCCGTAACTGAGAGCGTAAAAAACGGCGCAATGCGGAGTAAGTAAAGACGCGCAAGTTTTGTGTGTCCATGCCCCCCTGTAGTATTTGCCTGAATCTGGGTTTTTGGCAAGATTGGCTTCCTATTCAATGCAGGTTTTGACAATCTAAAAACCCTTGTAATCCTTATCCTGTATCAATTTTGGATAAATAGAATAAAATGGATATAAGTGTAACGTTCATAGACA
Source organism: Microcoleus sp. PH2017_08_TRC_O_A (assembly GCF_020738665.1). Lineage (NCBI taxonomy): Bacteria > Bacillati > Cyanobacteriota > Cyanophyceae > Oscillatoriales > Microcoleaceae > Microcoleus > Microcoleus sp. PH2017_08_TRC_O_A. The sequence goes on along the minus strand of NZ_JAEQCE010000011.1, from coordinate 18,275 downwards.
AAAGTACAACATTCGCGGACAAAAATGAGATGAAACTGTACGAAAATGGATGAACTGCGAACGAATGTTGTCACATCAAGTTTGGTGTAATTTTAGTATTGGTAAATCTAGTTTGGTTGCAGTTTGGTATCGCTCGATTGCAGTAAAATCTAATTTGGTTGCTCCTGAAAATCGGTATCATTAAGCACATTTTTTCGTAAAATTGTGCAAATTGTCGATCGAAAAACCGTAGTTTATTGGAGGCGTCCGGTAGGAAGTTTTTAAGGAGAGTTTGTGCGGTAGATTTTTGTAAGGCGTGAATTACACTTACAAATGCTAGCTACGGGACTGCCACTTTGATGATTGTGCGTAAGGATTCAGGTAAAAAATAGTGAGCGTGAGAGCCGAAAAATATGGTAATGTAGTCAGATGAGCGAAAAGTCAGAGTTATCAGCAGCACTAAAATTAGAAATGGTTGACCAGTTGAGCCGTGAGGAGCTGGTCAAAATTGTGCTAACCCAACAGAAGCTGATTGAAAAATTACAACAAGAGCTCGAAAAACTCAAAGAGAGACAGCCCAGTAATAGTAAAACATCATCAAAACCACCATCGAGCGATCTGATACAGAAATCAGAGACAGCCAAAGTTGAAAACTCAAAAGAGTCAGAGTCAGAGTCAGAGTCCCAACCAAAACGCAAAGCAGGAGGACAGCCGGGACATATCGGTAAAACCCGAAAAGGATTTGGGCGAGTAGATAGATATCAAATCAGCACCCCTGATTATTGTGAGCATTGTGGTAGCCATGAATTAAGTGATGCGATTGGTTACAGCAAGCAGCAAGTAGCGTGTTTAGCAGCCTTACCAATTGAAGTGGTGGAATATCAACGAGTCAAATGTCAATGCAATGAATGCGGAGCAATGTTGATGGGTGCACCAGCATCCGGGATAGTTCCAGGACAAGACTTAAGTATCGACCTACAAGCATTATTGAGCTGGTTAGGTAATTATGGGCATATATCCTATGAAAAACAACAAGAATTTCTACGGGAATTAGGTGGAATTGAAATTGGGATCGGTACTTTACAAGCAACGAATGCGCGGGTAGCTGATGCTGTAAAGCCTGCCGTTGAAGAGCTATGGAAATGGGCACCATTGCAAGCCAACGTCCATGTGGATGAAACTCCGTGGTGTGTCAAGGGAGTCAAAGAATGGTTGTGGACAGCCACAGGTCAAGATTTTTGCCTGTTTCATGCTGCGGATACTCGAAGTAGAGCCGAATTAGAGACGATGCTGGGGCATGAATTTGCTGGAGTGTTGAGTTCCGATGATTTTAGCGTCTATAACGGTGTGATTGTTGGAGCACAGCAGAAATGTTTAGCCCATCTACGACGACATTTTAAGAAAGTTCTGCAAATAAACCACGGTAATAACACTGTCGTCGCTTCTGCATTTTTGGAATTAATTGATGAGGCATTTCGACAACATCGCCTAGGGCGGGAACACCCCCAAGAGATTGATTATCACACTTGGGCAAGGGATTTTAAGACCCGGTTGGCAAAATTGTTAGATACTTGGCAAGGTCATGTCGGTCATGCTGCTGGACTGTTATTGCGCTCGTTGCGTGAGAAAGCACATCAATGGTGGTACTTTTTAGACCATCCAGAAATTCCCCCTGATAATAATTTGGCAGAACGTTCTTTGCGATTAGCCGTGACTAAGCGTAAGGTATCTGGCGGTTCCCGGTCAATGTCTCGGTTTGAACAAACTGCTGATTTGTTATCTGTGATTCAGACTTGTCGGTTTCAGGGTAAAAGCGCAATGGCTTTTTTCCGTGATGCTATGTCTGCCCATTCTTGTAACTTTTTTATGCCTTCTCTTATTCCTCAATCAAAGACCTGAATCCTTACGATTGTGCAATTCGTTTGTGAGTCAAGAGACCTTTTGCAAAAGTCAGCCTTAAACCGAACACCAAACGTAAGGATTCAGGCCGATCGCTTTTCGATTTTCACATTTTAACCTCAAATCCAAATTATAGCAGGTTTGAGCGATTAGTATTGCATGTCGCAATAACTAAAGTTGGTTCCGCAGTTCAGAAAAACAAGCTTCTATTTCCTCCCATGTTGGATAATTGCCATAGCATAAATTTTCGCACTGCTGCTGATATTCCTTGGCGATTTCTTGGCGTAATTCTCCTATGGGAAACAGGGCGATGCTGTTGCAAAATGTCAAGTTTTCAGGCGGGTCATATTGTTGTGGGAATTCTTGCTGGCTGAGGAAATCGCAATTTTGCTTGAGGTCGCTATATTCTCCACTCCCTAACATTTGCTGAACTTCTGGTGCCTGTGCTAAACAAAACAGGTCATAATAATGACGAGTTGCTGCTCCTAAAGGAACTTCTTCACGCTGGTATTGCCTTACTTTGGCATGAATGGCAAAGAGTTTTTCTACAAAAGTGCGCCGGAAATGCAGCAAAGTCATCGAAAAAGGCGATTCATCTTCAGCATTAAGGCTATCATTAATTTCGCGGAGAAATTCAGCCAGATAGGACGACAGCGAGACTGTTTGCAACGGATAAGTACCGCTGCGAGTTCCCATCTCTAGAAACAGACGCGAGCTAATTGTCCCCATCCCAGCAAATTGTTGAGGGTAGTTAAAATAGCTGTGCCGATAGATTCCTCGCTTGGATTGAGATTGGTTTAATGTTAATCTTGGATGCTGGCTGACGGCAGTTTCTATTGCTTTCAACTCTTTGTCAGCTCGACTTTCCCCGTATCGTGGGATAAACGCATCTTTGTTCAAAAATAAGTCAATATCTTCGGAGAAGCGTTCGATGAGCTTCCATCCTTTTGAAAGGCTCGTTCCTCCTTTAAAAATAACTTGATTTTGCCACTGACTCGCTACTATTCGCAGCGCTTCAGTGACATAGTAATCTTTTTCGATGAATGCTTCGGTAAGATTGAGGTTGGCAAAGTGTTCTCTGGCAGCCAGGATAGCATCGCGAAAATCGGGAGATTCGCAAAGTTTCATTTTGCTTGCCATTCCTGAGCATAACAAAGGTTTCTCAGAATCCCAAAGTCAAACCGGGAAATCGGATTTAAGTTTTGGTGAAGTTGTTGGAGTTGCTGACGGCTTTTACCTAGTTCTTGACCAATTGCGCCTAGCATTGCTCGCACGCGAGGAGGTTCGGCATCTGCTACGGCTATTAAGCGCTCAAAGCTCACGCCCTCACGAAAGCACTCTAGCAGGCGTTGCTTAGTTTGCTCAGGTGATAATTCGCTCAGCTTTGCTCTCGACCTCAACAAATCCAGCAACGCTGCTTCTGTGTTAGAGAGATGTTTCCATGTTTCAGGCCTGCGGGTGTGAACTTTCGCCCGATCGCCGATAATGGTACGGGGAACGCTATTTGCGGTCGTCGCAAACTCACTTTGTATAGAGTTTTGAGTGGTAAATCCCAAAAGGTTGGCAGCGCTAAGTCCTGCTGGCTGTAGAGTTTGAGCGATCGGCAATTTTTGAATCTCACTTTGAGAGGGGCGGCTGATGCCAAAGCGCGTTTGGCGGGGCCGATAATAAAGTCCTTTACTGACTCGTTCTAGCGTTCCTGTTTTTACCATGCGGGAGAGGGTTTTGCTAACCGCAGTTGGCGGTAGTCCAGAAAAGTCAGATAGCCGCCAGTAACCTTCTCCCTGTTGCTCTATTTGCCGGTGAATCAGCGCGGAGGTATTAACTCGAATCGGTTTCATGGCTTGAATCCAATATTTAGCCTCACTTGTATTATTCTTGGAGCTGCGCGTGATGTCAAGTTTTTTTGCAAAAAAACTTGACAACTTAAGCAAAGGCTGTTTCATAACCCTCTTCTGTCATTCTCCGAAAACAAAAATAGAATGTAACTTTTAAAACTTTTACTGGGATTAGCTTTGTGGCTTTATTTTTTAATACGATCGATACAATCAGTGCTTGAGAGTAAAACTCTTATTTGGCAAGGGTTATACCTTTTCTAGCTTTGGCTCTATTCTTGCTTCCCTTCTGAGTTTTAACTTGTGTTCTTGCATTTTGATAAAATCTCTCAATTCTTGCCCAAGCTCTTTCAGTGTGAGCTTGTCAAGCCTGAGAATTGACACTTTCCTCGACTCTACCTCTCGGCTGTACCCCGAATAAGCTCTCCAATTTATGTCCGATGAATTCCCCATCATTATTGTCACCCCTCAAGCTTATGAACTCTCTAATCAGGAAGCAATGGGGAGCAAGTATAAGTTTTGGTTTGAACACCCAGAACTCGGTCGTTGTCTGTACAAACAAGCAAGACTTGACTTAGGCGAAGATTGGGCAGAGAAAGTAGCCTCCCAATTGTGTGAATTACTGGGACTTCCTCATGCGAATTATGAACTGGCTGCCACAAGTGAGGGTAATCGTGGTGTAGTCTCTTCTTACTTTTTACCCAATGGTGGCACCCTCGTTCACGGTAACGAACTTCTCACCCCGATCGTACCCAATTACCCCACCTTTGCAACCTACAACCTATCACAACATACAATTGATCTAGTTTTGAGAGTGCTCTCTGACGAATCTGTGAACTTACCTATTGGTTGGACAGCGCCGAGCGGTGTTTTCATCGCAGTGGAAGTGTTTGTCGGCTACTTGCTATTAGATGCGTGGATAGGCAATGGCGATCGCCATCACGAAAACTGGGGAATTGTCCGAAATAAGGTAGTATCTACTATATCCGAAACAGTACACCTAGCGTCTACTACATCCGAAACAGCACACCTAGCACCCACTTACGATCATGCCTCCAGCTTGGGTCGCGACCTCTCGGATGAACAAAGGCAAAAACGCTCTGTAGAGGCTTATGCTAACAAATGTTTCTCGGCATTTTATGGCAGCGTTGGCGATAAAAAGCCCCTCAAAACTGTTGATGTATTTGACCGTGCTGCACGTCGCTATCCCAATGCAGCGTATATATGGCTGGAGCGACTTCAAAGTATCTCAAAGGCGAATATAGTGGATATTTTTAATCTAATTCCTAGCACTCGCATCTCGCCGGTTGCAGCCGATTTTGCTCAAAAAATTCTGGATTTTAATGAACACAAACTGCTTAACTTGAGGAAAACGTTACCGTGAAAACACACTCAGCGCTTTTTTTGGCGTGGCAAGATCCAAATAGCCGTTTCTGGTTTCCCATTGGCAGGCTAACATTTGACGGAGCCAACTATCAATTTGCTTACACGCAAGGCGTTTTAGAAGCTCAACAAAAATGCGATTTTGAACCATTACTCTCGTTTCCGCGCTTCGGTGAAGTATATACATCAACCTACTTATTTCCCGTATTTGCGAATCGGTTGATGCCGAAAAATCGCCCAGATTACTCAAGTTTTATTCACTGGCTGAATCTTTCTCAGCATGGAAGCGATCCAATTACCATGCTAGCCCGCAGCGGTGGGCGGCGAGAAACAGACACACTCACTGTTTTTCCTATTCCTGAGCAAGATTCTGACGGGCGGTATCGCTTCCATTTTTTCTCGCATGGGTTGCGATATTTGCCACCCTATGCAATTGAGCGAATTAACAGCTTAGAGTCTGGAGAAAAGTTGTGGTTGGCTCACGAATTTCAAAATTCCTATGATTCTAAAGCATTGGTTTTAAATACAGAAGACCAGCAAGTCGTCGGCTATTGTCCGCGATATTTGAATAGTGAATTTTTTGAACTTCTATTGAGGAATCCCAGTTGCGTAGAGGTGCGCGTAGAGCAAGTCAATCAACCGCCGACACCCTTCCAGTTTCGACTGCTGTGCAACATAACGGCTCAAGGCTCTAATGACTTTCGCCTTTTTTCAAGTTATGAATATCAATCCCTTATAGATGAGAAAGCAACTGCTTTAACCCTTAACTAATGAATGATAAATCGGGAATTATATTTTGCTTTGAGAAGGGAATCAAAAACTCTTCTACAACCTACATTCCGCACTTCTTAACATAATCAGAAATGCTTTTGCGGAAAACCGTTATTCCAGGAATTTAACCTGCAATTATTCTCAATAACAATTATTATAGGGGGAAATAAATAATAATTTTATAAGCAATATATTTAATACTGTAAACTTTGCTCAGCAAGGTTTACAGCTATTTTTTTATACAAATTATCAGAATATTAAGAAGTGCCGAATGTGGGCTATAAAGCCGTAAAAAAGTGGTTTTAATTAGCCAGAAAAGAAGATTTTTTTGAATTTTTAACTGAATCAACAAAAGTTTCCCAAGTTATTGGTGTTCCAAAAAGCAACAATAGTTGTGAGGCAGTCAATCAAGCTTGTGTCTGTTCTCTATCTGTTCTAAATACTGCAATTTAGTGGGAGTAAGAGCAGTTGCTCTTTCTAATAAGTTCAGGATTTCTACTTCAAACGGATCTAGATTTCCTAATTTGTGAAGTCTGTCAGTGCGATCGCAAATTTCTTGAAGTCCCGGTTGATTGTCTAGCGGTACAGCAGTGAGAGCCGAGTGTTTGAAGGTATGTAAGTTCATGGTAAGAGTAGGGATGTGTCGCATCCACACAGTGGCAGTTTTCTCCCCTACTGACTGAATGCGGCCTAACCGGCCATTAACATCTTCGCGATCTGGCGCGTACACGGATACTAAGGAAGCAATTTTGAGCGTCAGGTGGTGAGCGATGGCAGGTTGCTTTTCAGGTTTTACCGAACGACATAGCCCCTGTAAAGTTTTGGCAACTTGAGCCGGACGACTGCGAGCATCATTTGCCAGTATAATTGGTATATTGCCAATATCTTAGCTAAAAAAATCATCGATTGGCTTATAAACAACTATGCCAACTTCAACGATCAATGTTCAACTCAAAGAAATTGTCGCCCAAACCCGCCAGGGATTAGAAAATCTTTATGGCGAACAGTTAATCCGAATCATTCTCTATGGTTCCCAAGCCAGAGGCGATGCTAGACCGGACTCCGATATTGATATATTAATCCTTCTCAAAGAACCATTCAATTACTCCCAAGAAAGCGAGCGTATTTCTGTTTTGATTGCCGATATATGCTTAGAACATACCGTCGTGATTAGCTGTATGTTTGCCACACTTCAGAAGTACCAAGAGTATGAAAGCGGTTTCTTTCGCAATATCCGTTGCGAAGGAGTCCCAATATGAACCCAGAGCAACAAAGGTTACTTGATAAAGCCGATAGAACTTTGCAGGCTGCACGAGTTTTATGTGACCAAGGCTTTTTTGAATCGGCCGCTTCCCGCGCTTATTATGTGATGTTTTACATAGTCACTGCATTTTTAGAGTCAGAGAAATTATCTTATTCTCGCCACTCCGCTGTCATCGCCGGTTTCGGTCAAAAATTTGCTCGTTCGGGGCGGGTTCCGGTACAGTTCCATCGCTACCTAATAGATGCCCAAAAAACTCGATTAGAAGCTGATTATAACGCTGATATACAAATCTCGCAAACAGACGCAGTGCAAACAATAGATCGGGCAGAAGAAATGCTCAACTTTGCTTTGGCAAATATTGATTCTATTCCTCCATCCTCTCCTTGATTCAGGAGATAGCCTGCTTTCCACTCCTGCACCCCCCAACTATAGTTGTGAGGCACTCAATCAAGTTTGTGTCTGTTCTCAATCTGTTCTAAATACTGCAATTCGGTGGGTGTAAGAGCAGTTGTTCTTTCTAACAAGTTCAGAATTTCTACTTCAAATGGATCTAAATTTCCTAATTTGTGAAGTCTGTCAGTGCGATCGCAAATTTCTTGAAGCCCCGGTTGATTGTCTAGCGGCACAACAGTGAGAGCCGAGTGTTTGAAGGTGTATAACTGCATGGTAATGGTAGGGATGTGTCGCAGCCACACGGCAGCCGTTTTCTCCCCTACGGACTGAATGCGGCCTAACCTGCCGTTAACATCTTCGCGATCTGGCGCGTACACCTCTACTAGGGAGCCAATTTTGAGCGTCAGGTGGTGAGCGATGGCAGGTTGCTTTTCAGGTTTCACTTTCGGGCACCGCCCCTGTAAAGTTTTGGCAACTTGAGCCGGACGACTGCGAGCATCCGAAGCCAAAGCAAGGACTTCCTTCTTTGTCAACCCCGCAGAACGAGTCAGTATTTTCCACTTCACATCTTCTCCTCCAAGAGAACTGAGGACATCTACAGCTTGAGTAAATTTGGCATCCCGGTAAATTGTCCTGGGAGAAGTTTTGAACTGTTCTCCCAGTTCTCGCGCTGTTTCATCTGTCAAACTGTCATTTTGACAGTTTGCCTCTCGCTTGCCCCCGCGAGATTGCTTGGTCAGTTCGTACCAAGTGCCACGCAGGTAACTAACAGATTCGGATGTCAGGCTGCGCCGCCCCAGTTGATTGGCGATCGTCCAGACCTTGACTGCGTTCCGGCTATCAAAAGATATCTCTACAATTTGGTAGGGGATGCCGTGCGCGGTACAAATATCATATCGGTTGTGGCCGTCGAGGAGAAGCTTTTCCTCCGCCCAAACTACTAATGGGTCGCGACATCCCTCGGACAGAAGGCTGGCTTGCAGGGCGGCTTTTTCGCCCTTACTCAGAGGAGGGATGAGAGATTGGAATTCAGGGTCTATCCGTAGTGGTTTCGCAACGGAGGAGGTGCACCCTCCAACACCCCCTGGTAAAACAATTAATGCTTGTCGTTCCCGATCGTGATCGTCTGCTCCTGATTGCATTTTACGCATTCCTGGCTCGCTTGTTGAGTGCAATTCGCACCCGCACTGACTCCTCTACTCCCCTTGTGGCGAAGCGCGGGCAGAATTTTCCTGTACTCCGCTTGTGGCGAAGCGCGGGCAGAATTTTCCTTGAATAATTCAACGATAACATAGTGAACGTCGAGAATCATCAATAAAATGCGAAAATAATTAAAAAAGGAAATGTGATCGACGCCATGCCACCCAGGAAAGGAATTCACCCCCATCCGAACTCATTAGCCAACCTCAACCGATCTGGTGGGCAATCTCGCTATGAAGAGCCCAAGAAGCAAAGAAATATTCAGGTAACGTCGGTAGGGTGGGAGGGAATTCGCGCGATCGCAATTGAACGGGGATTGAGCCTCAACGAATTGATCGAACAGATTGGCCGGGGTTTGATTCCCCTTGCTGAAACCAAGGAAAACCATTCAAAGTTGAAATACTGATGCTACATTAACGACGATCGGCAAACAGAGTTTACTTTCCCCGAATTCACGATTGTAGGCATATCTGTCGCAGAGTCGCGTGTAAGCTACCAGAAAATTATTGACCTCGTTAATTATTCGCACTTTAGCTAATCGCTGCTGCGAGAATCTGCGACAAGCAATGCGTAATTCCAAGAAAACCACGGCGCAACCGTGGTTTTGAGTTTGAGGTCAATACTGACTGTAAAAATATTAACAATCTTTCAGACAAATATTAACGATTGTGCAAATATTAACTCAATTTTTTCACACTTTCTGAAAAAATAGATATGTCTTTTGGTCGATCGCTAAAACAGTCCCCCTTGGGTTAAAAAGGTAAAAAGCAATTAATTATTTGAGCTTTTAACGGTCGCCAAATAATTAACTGCGATACCAATCATTCATGTTTGATACGAATCATTCATGTGTAAAAATATGGCATTATCCGCAAAAAAATTAGTAGCTAGTATAGACTTCGGAGGCTGTGGGGTGAAGTCAGTAATGAGCTCGTTCAAGAGTGCCAAATTGACTTCAAGCTATATGGAACCCTATGCAGTATCAGTGCCACATTCCAGCGCTGCCGAGTTGCAGGTATCCCTGAAGCTATCCGACCCCGAAAACTGCTGCTGGGTTGGCTGGAACGGTCAGTACGTGGCACTGGGATACTTGGCCGGAACGCACTTTTTGGGAAAGGAACGATTGGCAGAAGCAAAGGTTGCTACGGCAGTTTACAAAGTTTTGGGGATGCTGTGGGTGGCTTCTGAGAGGTTGCAGTTGGGTTCTCAGTTTGATGCTTCTCTGTCACTGCTGCTCCCAGCTAACGAAATGCACTCGAAATTAGCGCTAGCCGAAAGGATAAAAGAAGTAGCTAAGAACTTTGTGGCACCGACAGGAGAAATTCAAGTAAACGTTAGTACAGTACGCTGTTTGCCAGAAGGTGCGGGGATATTTTACTTGCTAGCAGCTCGTATGCCAAATGAGTTGAGAAAGTCGGACATTGCAATAGCGATGTTGGGGTATCGAAACGCATCAATATTGGTATCAAGGCGGGGAACTTTAGAATTAATTTCTACTTCAAATTTGGGATTTCACGCACTGATTAGAGAGGTTTCTAAGCGAACCAATAACACATATCCCGAAGAACTGGTTTCAGTGGTAGCTGCTGGGGGATGGGCCGGTAACAAGCTGAGTTTTGAACTGTCGGCAGCGGTTAAGGAAGCGCAACCGCTTTACTTCGGGGTGCTGGAAAATTGGCTGAAAAATTCGATACCCAAAAGCTGTAAGCAACTCGTATTTTGTGGCGGAACAGCCGATTATTTAAAGTTGAAATTAGAGGAGACTTTTGTCACAAATTTTAAGCTGATTTGGCACGCAGGCGAAAGTTTGCCTCATTCTTTAGATGGTTTTGAGTTGGGTAACAGGCTGCTGGATGCTTACGGTGTTTACTTAGCAGAAACCGCTGTCGCAGGAGAGTTATCAGTTAACCGTTAAATTATTGACAGTCTAGGAGGCATTGAGATGTTAATTATGTCATTCACGTTTGGTTTCCTTTCACTGCGTTATGTAAGTAAACTCCGAATCTCAAATCCTAGTGGGACTTAGACAAAAACCGAGGTAAAAATGGCTTCAAACTTAGATGGAGAAACACTTTTCGCTTAATTAGATATAAATCTTGTATTGAAAAGGGTTTCAGCCGTTTTGAGGTTAAGTAACCACAAAAAATTAATTACATAAAGACTCCTTACTAGGTAAAGGTTTTAGTCAAAATATTGTGTAATTAATTCTGTTTAACTACTTATCGACCGTTTTGAGGTCATCGACTTTTTGGATTTATATTGTTTCCGGTTGTATCGGAATGATTTAACTTTCTAGGACACAGAGAACGCAGAGGAGAACCCAGAGAGATGAATAATTTTTATGAATTGCAGATTTGATACCCAGAATGGTTTTCAGCCACTTCAAAGGCTAGAAAATGTCTAAATCTCACTAGCAAAAGTGTCGAGACTGCGTAAGTCCTAATTGATTTATAGCAAGGAGCAAAAACCGTGGATAACATTGAGAAAAATCAGGAAATAGAGCAAAGATTAACCCGTAGTTCAACTACAGTATACACTCAAATAACCGTGAAACTGAGAGGTTTAGAAGGCACATCCGACCGTGAGATTTTGGAGTTATTCTCTGGCGTTGACGAAAAGGAGATTGCAGAAATTTATGTTTGGCCGGCATTGAGATTAATGTGGAAACTGCGTGCCAAGGAAGTTGCAGGTTGTCGGGATGATAGAAAATTAAAAGAGTGTGCTGAGTGGATGCGGCGAGAACTCAGGGAGGTGGACAGTCTTGCTAGTTCGTATTTAGAAGAAGCACCCCTCACCTCAATTAGTGCGGGCGATTATAAACAATTAGTTTTGTCGTGTTTTGAGGTTTTAAAAAGAATGTCTGGTTCCGGTAGTTCTGTTGCGACGGCAGATATTTCAGTAGGGCAAAGATATGCAGAAGAGTCTTTATCAGAGAATCAGATGTCGGAAGAAGAAGCTCGGATTATGGCGTTGAAGTCGCTCCAAAATCTGAGCGATAGCTTTTAAAAGGTTGAAGTTAACAGCGATTTGAGCAAGCAGTTTCTTACATTCAATCAAGAAGTCGTTCCCAAACCTGAGCGATAGCTTTAAAAAGGTTGAAAGTTAACAGCGATTTCAGCAATCAGTTTCTTGCATTCAATCAAAAAGTCGCTCCAAAATCTGAGCGATAGCTTTTAAAAGGTTGGAGTTAACAGCGATTTCAGCAATCAGTTTCTTGCATTCAATCAAGAAGTCGTTCCCAAACCTGAGCGATAGCTTTTAAAAGGTTGAAAGTTAACAGCGATTTCAGCAATCAGTTTCTTGCATTCAATCAAGAAGTCGCTCCAAAATCTGAGCGGTAGCTTTTAAAACGTTCGAGTTAACAGCGATTTTAGCAATAAATTTCTTACATTCAATCGAGAAGTGGCTCCAAAATCTGAGCGATAACTTTAAAAAGGTTGAAAGTTAACAGCGAAGCAACCAGTTTCTGATATTAAATTAAAAAGATGGCTAGAAAGAAACAAGAATTAGGAGATGCTATGGACGCAGAGAATGGAACCATAGGTTTTGCTGCTGACGGCGAATACAACTACGGTTTAGATGGAACTCAAAATGGACAAGAAGGTGTAGCAGTCGCAGATTCCCAACAGTTGTTTTCGCTTCCAGAACAGGCACACTGGGTACATTTTTGGGGAGGAGAATCTGGTGGGGTAGGTAAGTCAACCTGCTGTCGCTTGATGGTGCATTATTTGAGCGAGAAATTGAAGAGAGAAGATTTTTGTGCCATCGATTGCGATCGCACACAACCGGATGTTTCTAATTGGTATGGCGGGCAGTTGGGGGAGCGGTGTATTACCAGTTTGTTTTCAGAATCAGAAGAACTTTCTTCCGAAGCGGATGCAATTATTGAGAAAGCGATGGTGCAAGATGCGATCGTAAATTTGCCAGCTCAGGCATTCGACTCTTTTAAAGAGTGGGCTCGCCGCAATGCCCTTGCAGATGTGGTAAAAGAGCTCGGCATAGTGCCGGTGATGTGGTTTGTTTCCGATGGTACGCCTTCCTCTTTAGCGCTTTTTGTTGATTCAATGCGCGAGTTTGGTTCTTGGATGCGACACGTTTGGGTGCGTAACTATGGCCGGGAGAAAAGCGAAGTGGCTTGGCAGGCTTTGGAACAGCGGGAAGCTTTTATGAAGCTCAAACCCGAAAAAACTCCTTTGCTGTACGCTTCAGTTGAAATGAAAATTGCGGGGGTTTCTAATTTCGATGGAGCAGGTGTATCTGGATTTTTCATTATGAATGTGCCGGCGATGTACGCGCCAGATCGAAAAATCTTTGAGGAAGAACAGAAGCCTTTAAAAATAGTAGCAGAAACTATGAGGTCTGGAAAACCCTTATTTAGTATTAGAAGCCGAAAGTTTTTGGAAGATGTCTGCACTCAATTTGACATAGTGATGACTCATATGGGAGCCAAAAATGAAAAATTTTAGCCTTTAATTTTTGGTTTTGAGATGCTAAGTCAACATTTAATAGCAAAAAATGGAAAATTTTAGCTTTAATTTTTGGTTTTGAGATGCTAAATCAACACTTAATAAAGGAACAAAAATGGAAAACTTTAGCTTTGAATTGTGCGATTATACAAAGCCTTTCCTGCATTTTGTAGGAGGAGAAAGCGACGGCAGTGGCAAGTCTATTGTTGCAAAGCTTTTGGCTGAGTGGATTCCAGGGTGTGCGCTATTTGATGCGGGGAGAGGTGGCAATTTGAAGAAGCTTTTTAAATCTAAATGCGAAATTATGGAACCTCCTCCCTGCGATGATTTGGATTGGGCTTGTGAGGCACTGGAATTAGTTCGTCAGGGGCGATCGGCAGTTATCGATTTACCAAGCCGGCGAGCAAGTGAATTTGCCTGCTGGGCTGCATCTAACAGCGTCGGTAGTGCTGCTGTCGAGAATGGCTGGGGTATTTTCCTGTGGTGGGTTTGCGACGGTACGGTTGAGTCTAAATCAGCCCTGCAAAAATCTTTGGAATTAACCGGAGGCGAATTGATACATATTTTAGTACGCAATTTGCATTTTGAGAATTATTGGTCTGACTCTAATAGCAAGTGGGAATGGTGCGACGAAGATTGGTTTTTGGAACGGGAAGAAGCAGGCAATTTGAAGTCGATCGATCTGCCTAAACTGACTGCTGGACACATGAATTGGCTTTCCCGCATGGACGTTACTTTTTTAAACGCACTTTCTGCAAAAGATGCGGTAGGCAATTTTGAATTTTATGCAAAAACGCGATCGGCTGTATTTCGATTTGTGCGAGCTAGTTTTAAGCAATTCTTTCGCTGCAATGAAAGTTTGTACGAAAATATAGACGAAAATGCGGAGAAGAATGTCAAGGAAAATACTAAGGAGAAACTAGAGAAATGTAGGAATATTTAGAGAAGAATGTTAAGGAGAATCTAGATAAATGTAGGAATGTTTATAGAATAAGCTATTTCGCATTAAAACTGGGATTTTTGAGCGCTAGACTTCTTGCTGTGTCGAGATAGCTCGCTCAAGTTAAATGCAGGACAGCTTAATGTGAAGGAGACTGTAGGGAATAATATTAAGGAGAATGTAAGATAGTGAAACAAACAGAGTTAGATGTAGAAGATTTCGACAGCGAGCCAGAAGAAGACTCTGGTAAAACCGCTGTCTTAGATTACGAAAGAATTCGGGAAATAGTTCAGTGGTTTGCCCCAGAAAATATACCAACTAGCGTGGAAGAGTTTAAAAAAGATGTGGTAGAGGAACTTTCTAAGAACCACGATGTTTCTCCGAATGACCCCGAATTTGACACTCTTCTGAGAATGCAGAGGTTGGAACTTCTTTTGCGATTGCTTCCATCTATATTTGATGGAGTATTTTTCAATTGGCTTGAGCGGGTTAATAGCATTACGAAAGAGCAGGAAGAATGGCTGTTTGAGGTTAAATCTATAGCCGAGCAGTATGCACTCCAGGCAAAGGCTTTGGCACTTGAACCGTTATCTAAACCAGATGGGACTTTTTTGGGTTCAGGAGTTACTCGAAGCGGGAAAACATTAGATTTAAAATTTCTGCTAGCAGCCGGGTTATTTTCACTGCTTACATTTGTAGGAGGTTATCAGTTAGCTTTATCTAATTGCCAGTCTCATTTAACATTGCCACAGCAGAAAACAACGAAGTAATTTAACAACAAAAAATGATGGTTAATATGCCGACAAGAAAAGCAAAGATAGCAGAAAAAGAAGTAGTAGCAGAGTCGCCAATAGCAGATTTAGATCGGCAAGTTACTGCCGTCGCGGAGGATTCATCTAAAGCCGTGTATTTGGTAGATTTGATGTCAAAATCAAATCAAAAAGCCTTGTTTGGAGAAAAAGGCGATCGCCCAAACGATATTGCACTAGCCGCAGTAGTAAACGATGCGAAAGGAGTACAGAAAGCCGCTGCGGAAGCCGGGTACGAAGTAAAAGGTTCAGTTGATACAATAGGGCGCGTCGCAATGAAATCGCTGGGCGTCAGTGCAGAACCCGGTACAGCACCGGCTGTTTTCAAAAGTCAGCACGGTGACAGTGCTAGTAGGTTAGATTCGGCGAAATCGATGGTGAAAGAAGACCCTACACCGGCGACTACCATTGACATTCATTTAAAGGTTAAAGAATCGGCTCCTCAAGCATACGAGGCGGTGTGTCCGGCACCTTTGAAGCAGCAGCATTCTGAAGTATATTCGATTCGGAGAATCAATAAGGAAATTCAAGAACAATCTTGGAAATCGTCATCCGAGGATGCTTATGCTCTTGGCTCAATTAAACCGATTCAAGACTTATATCAATCTGAAGCGACTGCGAGATTTACCAGGATAAAAGAAGAGGTTCAACCGAAGATTGATGGCATTTCATTGAACAGTTTTGTAGAGTGGGCTGCGGACGCTCAGAAGCTGCATCGTAGTCCAGAATATCAAGACCGGGTTCAGAATGCTGGCAGAATGAAAGTAACGGGTGATCTACTTGATACGAAGACTTTATCAGAGTCTTTGAAACAGTATGAAGCAAGCATCCAGCAAGCGGACAACGGTAAAGTTCATTTGAAAAACGAGCGGATAGAAAGTCGTCCGACACCTGCTGCTGTCCGAGAATATAAGGAGGAAATGAAAGCTGCTCATTACGAGTCGATGCCAAAACAGTGGGATGTTGTCCAGCAGTATATGGAAAAAGATCGGGAATCTGCTTCTAAGCTCCAGGCATTACCTGCTAAGAGCAAAAATTCTTCGGAATTGGGAGGTTGATTATAAGTTTGTGTTGATTTTTTGCGATTTCGATTTCGATTTCGATTTCGATTTTTATTTCAATTTCCAGGTTAAAATTAGGAGTTTTTATGGTATTAGATGTTGTTTCAGCAAAAAACACCTTGAGGGAAATTAGGGATTTGTTGATGCCTCAAGACATTCCAGAATATGCGGTTTATTGCGTTCGTGGTGTACCGTCTTATAAATTTTGTCCTAGTCTACCAGGCGATGACGGATTTTGGGTTGTAGGGGGAGAAGAGCGGAATGATTTAATGAACCAATCAGAAATTAAGCAATTGTGGGAATTTGAAGAGGCAATGATTTTTGATGGTGAACTGGTTTACGGCGTGAAAGAAGGTCAAGTAGTTGAAAACAAGTATTTATTGCTGCGGCAGAACTTTTTAGAAGTGATTTGACTTTTGTCTTGGCCACAGTCTTTGAAAAAAAAGGAAACGTGCAATCATTGCACGTTTCCTTCATTATGTAAGATTTAGAACATTTTCGGTTTAGCTAAATTAGGGCTTACGTAGTGAGAATAATTTTTTGTCATTCTGATCTAACGCAGAGCTTCGAGACTGGGAACAATCTCGAAGCCTTCCAGTGCCATTACAATGTGTAAGTGTCACAAATGTTGAGCGCACTCCCCAACTAGAATCTTTAATTTTGGTGTGGACTGTTAAATCAGTTTAGTATTCGGACGGTAATAGCAAAGTGGTGTTGCACAACCACAGCTTAATTTCGTCTAGCGGGAAGTCCGAAAACTCTATTTCTTGGCTGTAGGCGGGTGGTGTTTCTGAATCCTCCTTACAAATCAGCAAAAATTCACATTCCTGCTGTCTTGTGAGTTCCCAGATTTGGAATCCTTTGAGCATTTCATTGCCCGATTTTTTGATGTCTGGTTGGTATGAGGCAATTGCGTCGATTAACCAAGTACATTCTGCTTCTCGAACGAGGAACATGACACCTTCCGTTAGTTCGAGCGTCGTCTGAATTAGCCGATGAGTGTACAATGTTTCGCTACCGCCAAAGCCCGGTAGTAACTCCAGCAATTCTTCTTTTGTTTTCATATATTTGAGTTGTGATTTATCAAAAACTCGGCGCGAAGCGCTATTATGATTGGGTTGTAAAAAAAAAGAGAATTAGTTGACTCTGAAGTTATAATTCTCTTTCTTAACATTTATCGTCAGTTTTTCCGAGTTTTTCAGAATCATAATGGTTCAATGTGGCAAGAATCTTGGCAAGTGCAATGGAGATTTTGAAGGCGTTCTAACTCTTCAATTTTTGCAGTTGTTAGGTGGGTTAAAGTCAGCTTTAGGTGGCTGATTAAACTTGATAAAGCCTCTACACTTTCCGTACCAAACTTCAGGGTTACGCTGGTTTCGTTGAAGCCTTCAAATAGCGTTACTGTGTCAGGGCTAGAGCAGCAAGTAGTTAAGCTGCTGACATATACGATGTGGCTTGATGTAATTTTCATGGTATTTTTTAGCTTGCGAATGCGAATTTGCGCTGTTACTGGCGCGGAGCGCTTGCCAGCCTTGATTGACGAGAAAACCACTTGGCAAAATTAGTACAGTCTACTAATTTCCATCCTACCTGGGCGCAAATTTGGTGGGCATTTTGAAGTTCTTCTTCTGTGAGATTTTTGTATTTTTGCGCTTGACCATTCTTTGTGAACAAATAAGTTTCGTAAAACTGACCAACTTTCGCGTAACCTACTGTTTTAGTGATTGTTTCTGGCTTCAACAAAAAGTCAGGGCAGTGCCAGACTTTCACTTCTAGTTGACAAGTATTGATTCTTTTTGATTGGCGGATTTGGCAATCACCCCATCCGTGAGTTATTAGCAGCTTCATGAATTTTTCGGCTGCTGCTTGCGAATCAAATCCGAAATAGGCAGTTTGCCTTGTTCCTTGAGGATTGATTATTTCGCCGGATTTTTTAGAGTGGAGGACAAATTTCCATCCTTCATTGAGCAAAGTTATTTGTGGGAAAATTTCTGCCATTTTTTGGATTCTGAGCTGAGTTCAATTACACAGCGCAGAGCGCCAACTACATAGGGCGGGTATTTATATTCTACTGGTTGAGCTTACAGCAATATTATCGCAAATTATTTAATAAGGAATGAAAATTTAATAACATCAGCGATGTATAATAAATAAATGAGTGAATATGAATAGGTTCATGTTTCGGTATGGATGTCAAATATTATACCTACTTGGTTATTCTTATGTCGCCCATGATTTGTTGATTTGAATCATTTATCCTAACATAATTTATGTA